>NZ_SNUQ01000002.1:300000-512482 GCF_012027555.1 Thermococcus sp. CX2
ACGCGCTGCCCGACGGAAGAATAGTGCCGTTCTGTACCTTCAACGTCATTCCGGAGCTCTACAGGGACAAGGTCCAGGCCCAGTTCAGCTACACCTGGGAGGAGTGGAAGAAGCTGCACCCAGAGTGGGACTACAAGAAGGACAAGTACGTAAGGACAAAAGAGTTCGTCGAGAAGATGAAGAACAGCGAGCTCTACAAAAAGACCTACATCGACATAGAGGACTACTTCGGAACGATAAAGACGAAGGCCTGAGGTGGTGGCAATGAACCCCGAGAAAACCCTCACAAAACTCGACTTCAGGTTCGGAAGGATAACCCCCGAGGAAGCCAGAGCAAAGCAGTACGAACTCCTGACGGATACAAGAATATGGCGGGCCTTCATCAACGGCTTCGCCCGGAACGGCTACGTGGTGTTTGATGAGGAAAAGCTGAGCCGGGAGGAGCTCCTCGAAAGGCTGAAGGAGCTTGAGCCCGAGGTTACCGGCGAGGAGCACTTAACAGTTGCGGAGCTCATCAAGTCCAGTCACAGCTGGAACAACCTCCTCGGCAAGGCAGAGTCCTAAGGAAATAAAAAGGAATCAGCGAAGATCTATTCTGGCTTTTCCTTTCATATCCTCCTTTTCGAGTTCGAACGAAACGATTCCGCTGAAGTAACTTAGATCCAGGACGTTCTTCCCGCGCTTCAGCTCAAAGGTCTCGGCCTGAGCCTTAGTGGGAGGAAGCGAGAGGTCGTACTCGTAAACGGTGACCCTGTTGTCAGAACTCAGGTAGAACACAGCCCTCGGCTCGCGGTAGCCGTCGAGGGGAATTCCTCCGAACGTCCCCGCTCCAAAGTTTCTGGCCCTGCTCGGGAGTGACAGGGGCAGGGAAAAGCTTACAGCTGGAGGCCTTTCTTGGAGGATTTTCTCGTCGAGGAGGACGATGTCCCTAACGCCTGTATCGAAGGGCGTCGCCTCAGTTTCACCGGTGTTGGGTGCGCTGTTCGTCCCCAGGAGAATCTTCCCCTCGGCCTTCTCTATGCTCGTTATCCTCGCCCCAAAGGCGCCAACTATCTTGACCATCGGCGGCGCGATGTACACCAGAACGCTGGGGCCAACTATCGTGTTGGTTATCCTCGAGTTCACTGCCACCTCCTCGTTTCCGGACATGTATACCGCGTCATGGTGCGCGTTGAATGCCGTGAGAATACCTCCCCCGACGTTTACCGCGTTCACCCTGAAGGGTGCGTAGAACGTGTAGAAATCGAACAGCCTGAAGAAGGTGAAATCCTCGCCCATAAAGGGGTTTCCAACGAAGAGTCCGCCGCGGACGAATGCAAAGGCACGGTTGTAAGCGCTTGCCATTGCCCCCAGCTCTGGCCTTATGTAGGGTCCCCCGTCGACGCTCTCCCCGGGCTCAAAGGTCTCCCACTTCCCGGTTATCAAATCAAGCGCTCTGAACTCCCTTACCCCACCCACGAAGTTGTTGCCGACTCCAAAGAATACGCTGTCGTGCACGGGGGTTCCCTTCAGGGCCGGTTCGTGCATCAGGGCCTCAGCTTTGCCGGTTCTCCTGTCGAGGGCGTAAACGCCAAGGTTTGCGTGGCCGTCCTCCCTGGCCAGCAGGAGCCTGTCGCCATAGGGGTCGTAGATTATATCGCTAACCTCACCCGTCCAGTCGGTCTCGTGGTAGATTGACTCCTTCCATAGAAGCCTCACAGTGTCGTTTTCTGTGTCGTAGGCGTGCACGTGGGAGTACTTGTTGACAAAGCTTATCGTCCGGTTTTTATAGACCGCGGGCGCGTGAACCCAGCCGCCGAAGTAGATGTACTCATCGACGGCAGTTACCGCGTTGTAGGTGTCCCCACCGGAGGTTGGCCCATCGCCGACCAGCGTGAAGTCGTAGGTTTTCTCCTCACCATCCCTGATGAAGTGGGCCTCGGCTTCAAATGCTAGGGTAAAGTAGAGAACGCCGTTGTGGTACCTAAGGCCGAATACCCCGCCACTGCCCCATTCGGGGCCGTAGCGCGGTGAGAAGCGGTAGTTTCTGAGCAGCATCTTATCACCCAACGAAATTAGGGTGACCAGCCTTATTGGCATTTCGGGAGGCTTTTTATACTTCAACACCGTAGGGGGAAACATGTACCGGGGGCTGGCAATCATCCTCGGCTTTTTCCTTATCGGCGAGTGGCTGGGCGAGTGGCTAAACCTCTCGATTCCAGGAAGCGTCGTGGGAATGGTCCTCCTGATCCTGGCGCTTTTGAGCGGTGTGGTAAAGCTTGAATGGGTCGAGAGAGAAGCCGAGTTCCTCGTGAGGAACATGAGCATCCTCTTTATCCCCCCAGGAGTTGGTGTAGTAACCTACCTCGGCCTAATAAAGAGCCAGGCGGTCCCGATATTCGCCGCCCTGATCCTCAGCTTCCTCGTCACCCTGGTGGCAACGGCAAAGGCCGTCGAGTTGGTTAGAGAGAAAAACGCCAGGGGGAAGGGCGAATGAACCCCTTCGGGATAACGCTCACGCTGATAGTCTTTTACGCGTTCTCAGAGCTCTACAGAAGGAAAAAGGCCTTTTACCTCAACCCCGTGCTCCTCTCGATAATCACCATAGTGGTTCTGCTCAGGGGACTGGGCGTGACGTACGAGTACTACATGGACAGCGCGAGGATCCTCAGCTTCCTCTTGGGGCCGGCGGTGGTGAGCCTCGCGGTTCCGGTCTACAAGGGGAGGGAAACTATAAGGGTCTACGCCAAGGAAATCTGCCTCGGGATAATCTTCGGCGGAACGACGGCCATTTTAACTGCTTTCTACATCGCCAAGCTTCTCGGGGCCCCCGAGAACATCCTCCTCAGCATAGCGCCGAAGAGCGTGACGACGGCGATAGCCATTGGTATCAGCGAGAAGATAGGCGGAGTCCCAGCTCTGACGGCAGTACTCGTCATCCTAACTGGAATACTGGGCAACGCCGTTGGGGTGGAACTGCTGAACCTGGCCGGGATAAAGGACAGAATAGCGAAGGGCCTGGCCATGGGAGTCACGTCTCATGGACTCGGAACGGCCAGGATAATCCTAGACGACGAGCTGAGCGGAGCGGTGAGCGGTTTAGCCATGGCCCTAAACGGAATCTTCACGTCACTCGTGCTTCCCTATCTCGTCGAACTTCTCAAGTAGGCACTCGCTTATCCTGAGCCTGTCCCTGGCGTCGAGGAAGAGCGTGAAGTCACGCTTGGCGATCCTGTCTGCGATTGGGGCATGCTCGACGAGGAAGGCTATGACCTCGGCCGTGCTGTACGGAACCTTAATTTGAAGCTCGTCCGCCTTCCTGAAGAGCTTATCAGGGACCGTGAATATGTCCTCACCCTTTCTGACCTCAACACTTATCTTGGAGTTTATCTGCTCCCAGATGAGGATGGTGTTTCTGGCCTTCTCGATCTTCTCAATGGCCCTTCTCTCAAGTATGCTTATGTTGGCCCTGCTCGTGCCCAAAAGCTCGGCTATCTCGCTCTGCTTGAGTCCTCTCGCGCGCAGACGGAGGATTTTAATCTGCTGCTCCGTGAGGAAGCTTTTCCCTGCCATTTTAAACACCTAAGTTTAACACGTATCAAAAGGTTAAAACTTTTTCCCCACTAAACTTTCCTGTGGAGAAAAGGCCCATTAGAACCCTTCCTCGTGGAGAAGGCGATGACATCAAGTTCATTAGAATTCTGGTGGTCCCGCGGCCCGGATTTGAACCGGGGACCTGCGGATCTACAGTCCGCCGCCGCTCCCAGGCTAGGCTACCGCGGGACCTGTGCCCGTTCCATAGTGAACGGGGTAGGTTTATAAATTTTTCTCCCGAGTTAGCCATGGTGGGAGCATGAAGCTTTACGAACCCATTACCCTCGCCATGCCACTCGCGAAGTGGATCGGGGACTTCATAAGGGAGAACGGCCGTCTGCCGAGCGGCGAAGAGGTTAGAGAGGCAATGAAAGAGTTCGGCCTTGAGGAGAGCTGTTTAGACAGGGGGCTTGCCGTTTACAGGAGCCGCTTTTTAATTGCGCTGGTCTTCGCGAGGAACGAGAATCTCGTCATCGACGTAATCTCCTCCAGCGGAGAGCTGAGCGACGCCCTCGAGGTTATAGCATACCACGACAAGAAGATAGAGGCCTTCGTGGTGGAGATACTGCCGACCAACGACCTCGAATACGAGGGCAACATCGGCATCGAGCCCATAATCATAGACGAAAAAAGCCTAGAGCCCGAAAGCAGCCCTGTGCTGGGCCACTTCGAGGAGGACAACGAGGGAATGTTTCTCGTCATCGACGGAGAAACCTACGAGCGCTGGAAGGAGGGAGGAGACGTTACCACCTGCCCAATCTGCGGTGGGGAGCTGGCCTGGAGGGGCGAGAAGGCATACTGCCCGGACTGCGGTTATGGAGTTAAGGTGGTGAAAAAATGAGCCGCACTGTTAAGTCCCAGCTCGTCAAATACTCCCGCCTCGCCCACGAGAGGGGCTTAACGGCCGCCTTTGGAGGTAATTTAAGCATAAGACAGGGGAATCTGATCTTTATCAAGGCCACGGGAGCCGTCATGGACGACATGACTAAGGAGCAGGTGGCGGTAATCGACATGAACGGAAAACAGCTGTCAGCTATTAGACCCTCCTCAGAGTACAGACTCCACCTGGCCATCTACCGCGAGAGGCCGGACGTCAAGGCTATAGCCCACCTCCACCCGCCATATTCCATAATAGCCGCGACCATGCTTGAGGTGGAACTCCCGATAATAACGCCCGAGGCGGAGCTGTACCTCAGAAGGATACCAATCGCACCGTTCAGACCCGCTGGGACGGAAGAACTGGCAAAGGTCGTCGTAGAGGTAATGTGCCAGTCAGACGCCGTTCTGATGGAAAAGCACGGCATCGTCACCGTCGGGAGGAGCCTCAGGGAGGCATTCTACAAGGCCGAACTGGTTGAGGAGAGCGCGAAGCTGTGGTACCTGAGCAGAAAAGTATGAGCAACACGAGTTATCAAAACGCAGGAAATGAGCGGGAAAAGCAAAAACGCTCACTTAACCTGCTCAAGGGCTCCGAGGACCTCCCAGATGATGGTCCTCGTGTGCATGGGCATGTTCGGATCCTCGCTAATCTCCTCGAGGATGGCTATGGCATCGGCGGCCCTGACGGCCGGCTCCTTGCTCTCGTCGAGGAGGACCTCTATGGCCTGCTCGGCGGCGCGCCTTATATTCCTCGGAACGACAGTGTCCTGGACGACCTGCTCCTTAAGAACCTGAACAATCTGGTGAATCAGCTCGCTCATTCTCTCACCCCCTTTTCTAAAGAATTGTTACTAAAACCTCCTCGCCTTATCTTAAGCTTTCCTAACTAAAAAGCTTTTCGGTCAATGTCGAAACCAAAAGAGGGAAATCAGTACTCGACCCCTCTCCTCGCGAGGATGCCCTCCTGGTATGGATGCTTTATCTCTCTCATCTCGGTGACGTAGTCAGCGAGCTCAAACAGCTCCTCCGGGCAGTAGCGGCCGGTAAGAACCAGCTCGGTGTGCGGTGCTTTACTTTTGATGAGCTCCCTAACTTCCTCGACGTCGAGCATACCGAAGCCCAAAGCGACGCAGAGCTCGTCGAGGATAACCAAATCCCACTCACCGCTCGAGATGACTTCCTTCGCGCGCTGGAGAGCTTTTTTGGCCGCCTCTATGTCGTCTGGCTCAGGTTTGCCGTGGACGAACTTCGGCAGGCCGAAGGACTCTATGACCGCGCCGCACTCTGCTATCTTCTTCTGCTCGCCGTAGACTCCGGGAGCCTTCATGAACTGGAGGATTATCACCCTCCCGCCGGAGCCGAGCATTCTCACCGCAAGACCGAAGGCTGCTGTGGTTTTTCCCTTCCCGTTGCCAGTGTAGATGTGAACCAAGCCGAGCTTGTCTTTCCAGGACATGGGGTTCACCGATGGATATAATCGCCAGGGTTTTTAGGGGTTTTCTTAATAGCATATCCGTAACCTCGATAAAACCCTCCCAATGACCAAAAGTAAAGGTTATATATTCCCAGAGGTCATAATCTGTGGGTTCCGTACAATGACGGAGTATTTGAATTACAGCAAGGCTGACACAAGAGCAAGCCCATCGATCCTAAGCTCCACGCAAGCGGATAGGACGAAGAGAAAAAGAAAGGGAGTCTTCAAGCTTCTTTAAACCCGATGCTCTTTAGAGTCTCAACGACCTTATTAAACGGTTCAGCCAGGACTTCCTCGTCCCAGAACTCCTCTGGGACGCCCATCCTGAGGTGGGTCTTGCCATCCTGCTCGTAAAGGAGCAGGTGACATGGAGCAATCATTCCAATGTCTTTGTTCCTGTTGTGCAGGTTCCAGAATATCTTCGGGTTGCAGAGGTAAAGGACCTTGTAAGGCGGCATATCGATTCCAAGCTTGTTCTTAACCACGGCCTGGAAATCCTGCTCTCCGACAATGCCGAAACCGGCCCTGGGTATGGCTTCCCTAATCTTGGCCTCAGCCTCTGCAAAGCTGCCCTCAAACACCATCTTGGCCTCGATCATTTTAGGCACCCTCCCAATGCCTTATTTATGAGATTGGAGGGCGGAGGGATCCAATTGTATGGCCAATTGAGCGAATCAATTTGGGGACTAATAAGTTTAAGAACTTTTCGTGTAAACCGTTTGGTTTACACAGAGAGTGAAAACTTTAAAATGAAGAACCATTAATATATTATGAAGAGTCGGAGGGTTGGCATTATGAAGGAAAGGCAGTTCCAGAGGAGTTCTGGGGCATTTTTCGAATTGAGTGAGGGTTTTGAGCTCGAAGAAGTCCACGATGAGGAGCTCAATCTTGACGAGCTTGCCGACATATACTTTTCTCCAATCCTTAATGTGAAGATTGGCGTGAAAAGACTAAAAGTTTTCAAGATCCGCTCCGAGGATGAGAGGCAAGCGTACCTGATACGGGGCTTTTTGTTCATTTCAAACAAGCTTGTGGATAAAAAGTTCACTTCTGGCGCTTTTGCAGATATCGTACTTGTTAGAATCTCCGCAGACGAGGTTTGGGCTTCAGGAACGCTCAACAACCGCCCTGTGACTGTGATGGCGACCGTCGAACCGCAAGACTGGTTCGTTGATGCTCTGATGTACGTGGCAAGTGCTTTTCTTAGAGGGTATGGCGAGAAAAACCTGGTAAAGTTCTCCAAGCAGTTCAAGTGAGAGCGGAGTGTAAAACCAATTGGGTTACACGGACCCGCAGGACTAACTTCGGTGCAGTTTCACAACAGAATTACTTTTGGTATGGACTAATTAACCTAAGCTAAATCAATATCAATCTCTGGGCGATCCTGAAGTCGGTAGAAAGTGTTTAAGCGTGGCTGAGAATGTTCTTGTGGTATCAAGCTATGGGACCTGACACGGGTAAATACACGTGTATTTACACGAGTAATGTACAGAAAGGTGCGCCAAAGAAGAACGTAACGGTGACAATTCGAGTTAATTTAGTCGAGTTTGCAAAGAATAACAGGATTAACATGTCGCGTTTGTTAGAATGGGCTTTGGATGCGTTTTATTCTGGGAGAAGCGTTGTTCTGGGGCCGGGGCCGGGATTTGAACCCGGGCTAGGGGATCCACAGTCCCCTGTGCTGACCAGGCTACACCACCCCGGCCATGTCCAGCTAAACCTTTTGAGTTAGCTTTATAAAGTTTTCGTCGGAATGGGCTGAAAGAGGGAGCTGAGACCTTTTACATTCCATAACCAAACGCAGAGGAGAGATTGAGAACCACCAAACGAAACCGGGAGGTTTTGAAATGAAAGCCAAGAGGGAAGCGCTCGTAAGCCTCTTCACAGCCATGAAAGAGGGCAAAGTTGATGAAGACATAATAGACCTCCTCCTGCTCATCAACTCGATAAAGGGAATCTACACCACCTCCTCCTGCTCCGGCAGGATTGGAATCATCGAGGAGCCAGCTTTGGGAGCCAAACCTCTCTCACGCTGGCTGATAAAGGTCCACAGACTCATAGAATTTGAAGAAGCAAAAGAAGCCCTGAAAAATGCTAAAGAGGGAATAATCTTCCTCAAGAGCCAGCCGCCCATCTTTCACGTAGTTGCAGAAGACCTCGAGAAGGCCAAGAGGCTCCACGAACTCGGCCTCGCGAGCGGCTTCAAATACACCACCTTCAAGGTCATCTCGAAGCGCTACCTCGTCGAGATAAACGCCACTGAGTACCTCACCGCTCCGCTCGGCAGGGACGGGCGGGTTCTGGTTGATGACGAGTACCTTCGCTTCGCGGTGGGGATAGGAAACGACATGCTGAGGAGGAGCAAGGGCAGGCTCCCAAGACTGGAGGAGAACTTCAGAAAATTGAAAGAGGAACTCGGAAGGGACGAACTCTTCTACGAGCTGGCAAAAGAATATGGAATATGGCTCCCAGAGGAGTCTAACGAGAGAGGTTCCACTCTGGATTCCCGTACCTTTCCTCCACAAGCCTCTCAGCCAGTTCAAGCTCGTAGTCCGTTAATTGGCCCTCCTCAAGCTCAAAGGCCTCAAAGAACTTCCCCCTCAGCAACTCGTATGTCTCCCAGCGGTTCAGCTTGACCCCCTCGCGCTCCAGTGTGGTTACCCTCTCCCAGATGCTCGAAACTCCCTTGTCCTGGAGCTTTGCCTTTGAAATCCTCAGAACTCTAGCGAGTACCTCCACCCTCGCCGCGTACATGAAGGTGCCGTGCTGGAGGATTACGCCCTTCCTCCTCGTTTGAGCCGAGCCGCTTATCTTCTTCCCGTTTGCTACGATGTCGTTCAAGCCAGAAAAGCCGGCTTTAATGCCGAGTTCCTCCAGGGCATCGACGAGCGGTCCGGCTAAATAGCGGTAGCTCTCCTCGACGTTCCTCAGGGCAGGATGGTAGTCCTCGCCAACGATTACCGAGTAGGTTATCTCACCGAACTCGTCATGGAAGACGCTTCCGCCGCCGGTTATTCTCCTCACGACAGGGATTCCTAACTTTCTGGCCTCGCCAAGGTCAACGTCATGCCTGACGCTCTGGAAGCGGCCGATTGTTACAGAACTGGGGCTGAAGGCGTAGAGCCTGACCGTGTCGGGAACCTTGCCCTCTATCCTCGCCATTAGAATTGCTTCGTCTATAGCCATCTGAACCTCGGGCCTAGCAACGATTAGTGGAATGAACCTCATACAATCACCAAGGTTAAAAAGAGAGACGAGTTTTTAAGCCCAGCGATGATGACGCCCAAGCCCTCCTGAGGGGTGATGAGAGCGGTCACCACTGAGCAAACTTTGCTAGCGCAAAGTTTGATCAAAAGTCTCTTTCTCTTTTAACTGGCCCGAAAATTGGAGCGTGCACTTTAAAAACAGCTATTTAACATGAGTTTAACTTTAAAGCAGCTAGTTACGCAGTTTCACGTTTTATTCTGGCGTCCTTCGGACGCCTTGTCGAGAGTGAAACCTTATAAGATGGCAATTAAAGCTGTAAACCCTTCTAAGAAAAAAGTGAATAAAACAGGACATACGAACTTTGGTGAAACTAAGCAGGTAAAGCTTGGGGGTGTGGGGGCGTTAGCCCCCCTAACAACCTTTGCTTGCGCAAAGCTTGACCAAAGGGTTCAGTCTCTAAGATTGTCAAAGTTCGTAGTGCACCCTTCAATAATCCTGCCTTTAAAAAGCGATTTTCTGATTAATCTTGGCTTTTAAGAGAGTTCGCTTTCTTTTGACGCTCGAAGGGCGTCGTACTTTGAGGGACTCGATAGAAAATCCGGGCTGTTTGATGCTGAAATCACCATAAATCAACCGTTTTAATAGGTGCACGGACTCAGAAGAAAAAACTAAAAAGGAGTCAAAATTTTCCGCCAGCGCTTGCGCAAGCAAGGGCTGCTGGTCAGGGGCCGATTAGCTCATCACACCTCAGTTACCTACCCTCACATCATCCCAGGCCGAGCATTTCCCTTATCTCGAGCGGGATGAGGCCTATCTTCGGGAAGACGAGTAAAGCTTTGTCCTCGACAGCATAGGCTGGAACGCAGGGAATTAGCCCGTAGGGGGTCGGATAATCCGGATCAGGGGCCCAGTTGTTGTCGCCCCATGTCACGAAGCAGAGCTCCTCTTTACCGCCCAGCTTAACGGTTTTTATCTCCCTGACGCGGTGGATTATCGGGTACTCGTAACCCGGGCGCTTGTAGACGATAACGTCGCCAACTTTAATCTCGTCCGCGTTGTTCTCGTCAATTCCTTTGAGAAGAACCACATCACCTCGGTAGAAAACAGGCTCCATGGAGCCGCTCACGACTATGACCAGGGGCGATTCGGTGTGAAGGATGACTTTGAGGCCAAACTGGAGAGCAAAAACGGCTATGAGCGCGATTAAAATCCACGCTACATCCTTTTTCCATGACTCTTCCATTTTAACGCCTCCATCAGAGTGCTTATTCTCGCGGGTATGGCACCTATGGCAGTGCACGTTTCAAGGCTGACCCTCTTTTCCGTTATGTCCATATGATACCGGGCCATCTTAAAGATTTCCTTCGGTAAACCATGTCTGCCGAGGCCTATCAGGAGCAGAAAGCTCTCCCCTCTCAAAGCCCTCTCGGCTAGTTCAAGAGGAGTAATCTCTTTCTCCTCGCTCGGCTTCCTGGTAGTAGCGACCAGTGTACCGAACTGAGGTGGAAAGCCCCGCTTGGGGAAGTCGAGGAGGTGGAAACGGTTCTTCTCGGCCAGCTCTATGAGGTATTTCCCGCCCTCGCCTATTGTGGTATGACCGGCTATCTCCCCGGCCACATCTATGGGGCGGCCCTCGAGCGGAAAGCCCACTAGAGCCAGGTGAAAACCGTAGGCGTAAGCTATGGGCCCGGCGCGGGCTATGGCCCTAAGATGGGCCTCATGAAGCTTTTTGCGGTCGTAAGTGTTGTACAATCCAACCGTCAGCATCGTCTCTCAGGGGGAGATGAATAACAAAAGTTTATAAGGATTTGGAATAGACTAAAAGGTTAGTATGACGACACTGGAAGAAATAAACCTACTCGTCGAAAGGGGCCACTACGAAGAGGCCCTGGGAAAGATCCAGGAGCTCGCTGACCCAATAGAGAGGGTCACGGCTCTCGCAGATATAGCGGTTGCCATCTATCAACACGGCGATCCGGCCGAATGGATTCCTGGCATCTTAGAAGACGCCATGTACATCGCCAAGAAGCTCAAAGATCCCTCCGACAAGGTCATTGCCTACTCCATCATTGCCTCCGCACTCGCGATGATAGACTACGAGGATGACGCGATGGACTTCTTTAATCGGGCGATAGACGAAACAGATAGCATAAAAAGCCCCATAGAAAAGGGCATAGTTCTCTCGATCCTCGCCTACCGTCTTGCCCTTGCTGGCTACTCTGACAACGCCTTTGAGATGTTCAACGTTGCCTTCGATACGATAATCGGGGCCGAGATAGGCTACACACACAAAGTCGATGGGATAATAAGGATTGGGGAGCTACTTGAGAAGGCCGGGGACACTCTGCCATCAAACAAGGCTTTGGACTTCTACAGAATGGCGTTTGACATATTCGAGAAGCTCCATGTCAGCCAGAAGGCGGCGATAGTTGAGAAGAAGATAGAGCTCGCCAAAACGGTCTACGACGTCGGGCTGCCCGAGATAAGGACGGCCCTGCTTGAGGGAAGAAACCACTACGCATTAGCCCTTCTTGAAAAGAAGTACAGTGGCGTTTTGAGGCTCATAGGGGATCTTGAGATAGCCCTCTGGCTGAAGAGAGTGAACGACCCCGAGTACCTCGAGATCATCGATAAGGCCTTTGAACACTGTGAGAATCCAAGGTTCACCGACGCCAACGTCCAGCACATAGCGAGACTCCTCACGGAGCTTGGGAGTCTTAAGAGGGCACTAAGATTCGCGAAAGAAATCAAGGATCCCCGCAAAAGGAGTGAGGCGCTGATGGCAATAGCCCTCGAATTGGCCAAGAGAGAGGAGTTTGAAGATGCGAGGAAAATCATCGAAATTATCCCAGATCCGAGGGTAAGAGAGGAAGCCCTTACGGAGCTTGCTGCCATGGAAGGATCCTAATGGGGGGATGGATATGATCTTCGACGCCCACTCCGACCTGCCTATTTTTATCTATGATGAACGAAAGAACAGAAGGGTCCGGGTTCTTGAGGAAACCTTTGACCGCTTCTTCGCCCATGGAATTAAAAGCAGGGTGATGGCCATCTGGACTAGACCCGATAGGAGAAGCTCCGCCCTGAGATACGGGCTGGAAGTTCTCAACGCCCTTATGAAGGATCTGGGTGAGAGCGAGCGCTTCGAGCTGGTAACGAACGTTAAGGAAATGAGAAGGACTATAGAGGAAGGAAGGGTCGCCCTCTGGCTGGGTCTGGAAGGCGGCGAGCCCCTCGAGGACAGCATAGACCTCCTTGAAGTTTTCCACCACCTTGGCATGAGGGTTCTGACTTTAACGTGGAGCCTCAGGAACGCTATAGGCGACGGCGTCTTCGAGAGAACCGGTGGCGGTCTGACGAACTTCGGCGTTGAGGTTGTGGGAAAAGCGGAGGAACTGGGGATTCTGATAGACCTTAGCCACATAAACGAGGCCGGCTTCTGGGATACGCTCGATGTTACCGCCTTCCCGGTTATAGCCTCCCACTCCAACGCGAGAGCCCTCTGCGACCACCCCAGGAACCTCACCGACGAGCAGATAAAGGCTATAGCGGAGCGCGATGGCGTCATCGGCGCGGTGGCCATTCCCGGCTTCGTGGACAAAGAAAGACCGACTATAGAAAAATACGTCGAACAAATAGCTTACATGGTCGATTTGGCCGGGTACAAACACGTCGGCCTGGGCTTCGACTTCGTATACTACTTGCAGGGCTGGAGCGGGAAGAGCGTCGAGGGCTTTGAGGATGAATCAAAGATTCCAGCACTGCTCGAAAGGCTGGGAGAGAACTTCTCGGAGAAGGAGATAAAGGCCATAACCTTCGAGAACTTCGAGCGCGTTTTTGAACGAGTTGTTGGATGACGGAACCTTTTTATCCACATTTCTTCCAGCAACTCGCGGTGAGCGGATGGAGGAGGTCTACTTCTTAACTGCCCAGGACGCGAGAAGGCTGCTCTTCGCCAAGGGTGGGGCGAGGCTCAATCTGGATTTAAGGAAAACGGGACGTTCATGGCTCATCACCGTTGAGGGGGACGAGTTCGTTTTCCCAGACGGGACGCGCGTTGACAGAAAGACCATAGAGCGCATAGCCAGAGACAGCGAGAGCCTCTACTTCATCAAGGCGGGAGGGGTCTACAAGGCAGCCATAGCTAGCGAGGAGGGCTTCTTCAAGCTCGTACCGACGATTCCACCGACGATAGAGATAAACGGCATTAGAATGCACCGCACCAAGGACGTCAACCCGCTCCAAGACACGCTCAGCAAGGTGAACACCGTCAAGCCAAGGGAAGGGGAAGCCGTCCTCGACACCTGCATGGGGCTCGGCTACACAGCGATAGAGACGGCAAAGCGCGGGGCGTACGTGATAACAATAGAAAAGGACAGAAACGTCATTGAGCTGGCCCGGATAAATCCCTGGAGCCAGGAGCTGTTCAGGAGCCAGAACATACAGGTCATACACGGCGACGCATTTGAGGTGGTTAAGCGCTTCAACGACGAGAGCTTTGACGTAATAATCCACGATCCCCCGCGCTTCAGCTTGGCAGGCCAGCTCTACAGCCAAGAGTTCTATGGAGAGCTATTCAGAATCCTAAAGCCGGGCGGAAGGCTCTTCCACTACGTCGGCAACCCTGGGAAGAGGTACAGGCGGAAGGACCTCCAGAAGGGCGTCATGGAGCGGTTGAGGAAGGCAGGCTTCGTTGGGGTCAGGAGGGTTGAAGAGGCTCTTGGAGTCGTGGCGAGAAAGCCGGAGAAAAGGACAAAATGAATGGGCTCACTCGGAGCCCTTCAAAATCTCCTCCACGTCAAAGCCTTCCTCGTACTTCTTCAGCTTCCTCTCGAAGAACTCAACGAAGAGCTTGTACCTCTTCGCCCTGTGCCTCGGACTTCCGCGGATGCTGTGCCCGTGCGCTCCCCGCCTGAATATCGCTATGTAGGCCTCCTTGCCGAGGTCCCTGAGGGCGTGGTAGAACATGACGCTCTGGTCGAGTGGGCAGCGGTAGTCCTCAAGGCTGTGGATGAGCAGTATCGGGGCCTTGACGTTCTCGACGTAGAAGAGGGGGCTCAGCTTCCTGTAGTTCTCGTTGTTCAATGGGTCGTCGCCGATAACTTCCTTGTCAAACCACAGGCCTATGTCAGAGAAGGCGTAGCTCGTCAGCCAGTAGCTTATTCCGTTCTCACTTATCCCGGCCTTGAAGAGGTCACTCTGCGTTAGCGCCCAGTTGGTCATGAATCCGCCGTAGCTTATGCCCGTGATTCCAACGCGCTCCCTGTTGGCGGTTGGCTCGAGCTCGAAGAACTTCTCCACTCCGTTTAGTATGTCCTGGAAGTCTTCTAAGCCTGTTCTCTCGAGGACACGAAGGGCAAAGTCCTCGTCGTAGCCGTTGCTTCCCCTCGGATTGACGAAGACAACGTAGTAGCCCTTGGAAGCCATCATCTGCATCTCGTACTTGAAGTAGTGGCCGTACATTCCCTTGGGCCCACCGTGGACGAAGACTATGACCGGAGCCTTTTCACCTTCCTTCAGCTCGGGCTTAATGTACCAGCCGTCCAGCTCGAGGTCGAGGGACTTAAAGCGGAAGTGCCTCGGCTCGAAGGTCTTTAGCCTGGCAAATATGGGCCCGTTGTAGTCGGTAATCTGCTTAAGGTCGCCGTCCCAGAGGTAGAGCTCCCTGAGGCGGGTTGCCGTCTCTTTGAGGAGGACGACTCTACCATCGGCACTGACATCGAAGCCCATCACCCAGTGCTCACCCTCGGCTATGGGGGTAAGCTCCTCCCCGTCGAGCATGTAGAGGTTCACGCTGCCCTCCTTGGCCATCGTGAAGTACACGCTACCGTTCTCGTCGAGCCTGGCCATGCCGTTGTTGTAGACGAAGCGCTCCGTGAGGGGCTTAAGCTCGTCCTCGTAGAGATAAAGGAAGTCGTGCTCGCTCAGCTTTTTCTTCTCGGGCTTTCCGCGGAGGAGTATCGCCTTCCCGTTGGAATCAACGGCCTCAAAGGAAACGCGTTCAAAGAGCTTCTCCTCGTTCCCGTCCTCCCACAGAAGGATGTCGTAGAACTTGAAGAACGCTAACTTGCTCCCCTCCCTGTGGGGGACGTTGATGACTATCCCATCGCCGTGCCAGACCGCACTCGAGAATCGCGGCTTCTCAAACTGCTCAAGGATTTCCTCGCTCTCCGTGTCGAGGACCCAGAAGGTCGTCTTTTCCCCGTCGAAGAAGCCCATGTTGTCGAACCATACCGGAACATCGTCTTCGAAGATGAAGTCCTCATCGTCACGCCTCTTAAAGCCCGTCACGAGGAGCCTTCTCGAATCGTCGTTCCATTCGACGTTCCTCACGTTCTTGACCTCGAGTACCTTCTTCGCGCTCATGCTCCTCAAATCAACCAGCCAGAGCTCGGCAAGCTTCTTCTCCTCGTTGGGCCGTATAAAGGTCAGCTTTGTGCCGTCCGGGGAAAAGCGTGGCATTGAGGCGTTCTCTATGAATCTCCTAACGCCCGTCCCAAGTTCCTCGATCACGACGGTGTTATCATAGCGGTTGTCATTCATGTTCGCCTTGGTCAGAACGTAGGCGACGAGCCTTCCGTCCCTCGAAATCCTCGGGTCAGAGAGGTAGGCGAACTTAGAAAAGGTCTTCTCATTCCATTCGATGTCGCTCATAACGGTATCACCGATATAGCAGAGAGCCTTAAAAGTATATAAGGATAACCCAATGGACAGGTGGGGATATGAGGGTTGAAAGTGGAGTTGGAATCATACTCGTGATTGGAATCTTGATTTCGCTGATCCTCAAGACGTACGTGGGTGTGGCCATTGCGTCCGTTGGAATACCGCTCTACCTGGCGTACATCGCGAGGGAGCAGAACATCTTAGCCAAGTCGAGGCTGTTCGACAGGGATTTCTTCCTGATGATAGCCATAGCGGTCGTCGTTATACTCGTCTTCAACTACATCTGGGACCCGAGGGTTGGCCTCATAGCGATGGCGGTTCTCGTTCCAATATTAGCCCTCTACATCGACAGGCTAAAGGCGAGAAAGAAGCCTAAAAACGCCTGAAAGCTCGCCCGTTTTCTTATATCTCCCCAATTCATACCTCAGCTCGTCAAGAAAAACCCCGTCGATCCCAAACTTCCTCCTTACCCTTCTCGATATGTAATTGTCGCTCAGAAACAGCATGGCCATCGCCGAGGTGAGGTTCTTCGGCTTTCTAAGGCCGGCCTTCTCGAAGTCTATGAGCCAGACGCGCTCGCCCACTATTATGTGCTTTCCGCCCTGTATCTGCCCGTGGTCTATGCCGAGCCTATCAAGGAGGGCAGTCTTGTGGACTATCTCAAAGAGGTGGCGCTTTTCAATGTCGGCGTGAAATATCATCTCACCGGGCGCGAATTCCCTGATGAGATACTCCAGCCCCTCAAACGTCCCGTACTCTATCAGAGGCGGGGTCACGTCGTAGGGCTCGAGTATTTTGAGGATTTCTGCCTCTCTGGCGAGGTTCCGCCTTGGCGAATCCGGACGTTCGAGCTTAACTATAACGCTTTTTTCATCTAACTCTGCGGTGAAGATTAGGCTCGTCGTTCCCTTGGCAAAGGGGCGGATTTCGGTGTATCCGCACCCTTTCAGGAAAGAGTAAAAGCGCTTTAGCCGGGCTTCACTTATCAGGTGGTCGAACATAGGCCTCGATAAGCTTAAATACTCCGCCGATAAAATACTTTTGGTGGTTCACATGGTGACGGCTTTTATTTTGATGGTTACGGCCGCTGGAAAGGAAAGGGAAGTTATGGAGAAGCTTCTCGCCATGCCCGAGGTCAAGGAGGCATACGTCGTTTACGGCGAGTATGACCTCGTGGTCAAGGTTGAGACAGACACGCTAAAAGACCTCGACCAGTTCATTACCGAGAAGATAAGGAAGATGTCCGAGATACAGATGACCTCGACAATGATAGCCATCTGATTCTCTCGATTTTCCTACTTTCGTTTCTGAGCCGCGGATAAGAAAAAGGGGCTCACTTGTTCATCATGAGCCTTATCCTTTCCGCAGCATCTTTCGCCTTGTCCGAGATGTTGCTCAGCGTTCTCGCTATGTTGAGGATGTAGAAGCCCTCACCCCAGTTCAGCTCGTTCTCCTTCTCGAAGACGAGCTGCATGAGCTTCGTGTCGAGTCCGTCTATCTTGCTCTCCACGCTTTCTATGGCCTTGATTATCTCGTACTCCCTCTCGATTTCCTTATCGATGAAGCCGCTCTCTATGACCCTGTCCATCTGGACTATGGCTTCGTGGACTAGTTTAGCAGCCTTTATGCTCTCAGTCCCCATCTGGAGGATTAACTCCTTCACGTCGGATGGAATATCCTTCGGTCTCTTGACGAGGAGCCACTTGGCGGTGTCTTCGGCAGCATCGGCCACCTTGTCCTGCATGTGGAGGTAGATGAGAACGTCCTCCCTCGCAACGGCCATGAGGAATTTCGAGCTGAGGGAGTCCCTTATCTCCTCCTTTATCCGGTCGGCCACATCCTCGAGGCGGTCCACTTCAATCGCTACCTTCTCCATCTCCTCGTAGTTCCCCTCGTACCAGAGGCGGAGGGCCCTCTCGAGGGTCTCGACGGTTTGGAGAACCACGTCGGAGTGCTTTATCAAAGGCTTGAAGGGGCTCTTCGCGAAGAGCTTGGTCCAGACCTGCATGATATCACCCCACGAACATCAGGATTTTGAATATCACAGCGCTCACCACGGCCGCTACCGGAACCGTGACGAACCAGGAGATTATTATATCCTTGACGATGTCCTTGTTTATTGCTTTTACTCCGCGGGCGAGGCCTATGCCTATGACCGCACCGACGACGGTGTGAGTGGTGGAGATCGGCATGCCGAGCCAGGAGGCTATGAGAACGACGGTTGCAGCTGAGAAGTCGATGGTGAAGCCCCTCGTGTTGGTGAGCTCGGTTATCTTCTTACCGACGGTCTCCATAACTTTGTAGCCGTAGGTGGCAACGCCAACCGCTATGCCTACTCCACCGAGAGCCAGAATCCACTTCGGAACGGGCACCTGCATTCCGGCCAGGCCCATGGTGGCGACTGCATAAACAGCGGCTACCGGACCTATTGCGTTGGCGACGTCGTTGGCGCCGTGGGCCAAAGCTACGTAGCCGGAGGTAACCACCTGAACCTTCTTGAAGATGCTCTCAACACCTATGTAGGGGTCACTCGAGAGGAAGCGGACCTTTATGAGGAAGTAGCTGAGGATGAAAACGGCTATGCCCAGTGGAATACCGTAAAAGAGAACCCCCGTCTTGAGGTCCTTACCGTGGAGAACCTTGATGTAAAACATCGTCCCTATGACCACGAAAGCCAAGCCTATCCAGACGGGTGACCATATCCGTGCACTCCTCGCGGGGTCTTTGCTCTGGAAGACGCTCTTTGTTAAGGCCTTAAAGATGAGGTAAGCCATTAGGGCACCGATTATCGGCGAGAGAATCCAGCTCAAGACCACCTGCCCCATCTTATCCCAGTTGACGACGCTCAGGCCCGCGTAAACTATTCCGTAGCCCGCTATTCCGCCTATGATTGAGTGGGTCGTCGAAACGGGGAGGCCGAACTTGGTCGCCACCATAAGCCATATCGTCGCCGCAAGGAGAGCAGCTATGGAGCCGTAGACGAGAACCTGGGGGTCAGTTATTTTGTCGGAATAGAGTATTCCCTTCCTTATGGTCTCGGTGACGCTCTTTCCGAAGAAGTATGCGCCAGTGAACTCAAGGACGCCCGCTATCAAAACGGCCTGCTTGGGGGTTATCGCCTTCGCACCTACGGCAGTGCTCATGGAATTAGCAGCATCATTGGCACCTATCGCCCATGCCATGGCAAAACCGAGGATTACGGTTATCAGCAACCATGGATCCACACTCACCACCCGGGGGTAGCTCTATGGGTAGATATAAATATCTTGTCGAAATAGAATATAGCCCGCTACCAATGCCTATATAGAGCTAAATAGAATAAAGAGAAAGTCAGGACTCAACCTTGACGGGCTCAACCTCAATGCTCCCATCGGCAGCCATGAAGAGCCTCGTATAGTGGTCGAAGCCGCCCTCGTCTGGAGCGGCGTAAAGGGGAGCTCCCGCAGCGCCAGTCACTATGAAGTGGACGCCGTCGATGGTTCCGTTCCAGAACATGTGTATGTGGCTGAAGATTCCGAAGGCGTTGTACTCCCTCATGAGCTCAAGGAGCCTCTTTCCGTCGCTCGGATCCATACCGTGGTCTTCACCGGGTCTTGGATCAACGGGCGGGGCGTGCATGATCATAACGGGCCTCTTGCCCATTTCCTTGGCCCTCTCCAGCTCATCCTGGAGCCAGGCCCACTGCTCGTCGCTCAGGCGGTAGTCGTTCTCGATGTTGTTCATGAAGATGTAGTAGTAATCGCCGAGGGCAAAGGAGTAATCTGTCGGGCCGAAGAGCTGGTGATAAACGTTTATTCCCTCTCCCCGGTACTCGTGGTTGCCCGGAGCAACGAATACCGGCTTGTTCCACTTCCACTCCTTGAGCAAAGCCGCCCACTGGTCGACGGTTCCCGAATAGACGAGATCGCCGCCATCTATGACGAAAACGGCATCTTCGTTGTTTATCCCATCCCTTATCTTAAGGAACACCTCCGGAACTTCGGTGCCTCCATCCGACCTGTGGTCGCCGAAGGCTATTATCTTGTAATCGCCGAGATCCTTGGGAACCAGGCTGAAGGAATCGGAACTGGTTGTGAGCTTCACCCAGGTCTCGCCAGTCTCCGCACCCTGGGGGAGCTGGATAACCGCCGGGTTGATGTTCTCCACTACATAGGTTAGCTCGACGCCCTTCGAGTCCTTGACCTCAACGCTCACGTTGAAGCCAAGGGCATGGATATAAACGGTGGAGCCGTTCACTAGGCTTATGAAGCCTCCCTTAACGGTAACGTTTTCACCATCAACAACGCGCCAGTAGTAGATGAATGGCTCCATCGTCTTGAAGGAGCTTAGATACCAGTGCTCACCCTCATCTGGAATCCCGTTCCAGTCGTTGTCACCTATGACCTTAACCACAACTCCCTCAAAGTCACCCATCCTGAGGACATCGTCCGTCCTAACACTTCCGCCGTTCTTGAGCTCCATGGCGTACTCCAGTGCGGCACCAACACCGGCCTTGCTCGTTCCAGTAAAGACGTAATAGGCTTTCCCGTCCTGGTTGAAGACAGCGAAGATGCCCTTATCCTTGCCGACGAACTTGATACCGAGCTTGTAGATGATGTAGCCGAAGTAGTCGTTGACGGTTATCAGAATCGGCTTGCCCCTGAGAACTTCCCTTCCGTCGGCGGGGGAGAGTATCGCGACTCCACCGTCATAATCCTTGGCCGGAAGGATTTGAGCGTTCGGGAAGTAGTGCCTGGCCAAATCCTCGTAGCCCTCGCTGACGTAGACCTTCGAGACTTCACCCGCTATCTTGTACCACTCAGCCAGAACCTGGCCCTTCTCGTAGCTTCCAAAGTCTATGGCACCTGTGGGGGTAGAACTGGTCGAAGTCGGAGACGTTGACGTTTCAGTGGTTCCATCAGAGCTTATGCACCCCGAGAGAAGCACCATAAAGACGAGTACAATGGCCAAAACTGCCGTGCCTTTTCGCATAGGTTTCACCAGGAAATGATGGTAAATAAGGCTTAAAGCACTTTTCATCACCTTTAAATATGCCAACGTCGAAATTCCTTCGGTGATACCATGTTCGTCGGCCACTACACCGAAGTTCCCGAGAAGGACACCGGTTTTGAGGGAGTAACAATTCGGTGGCTCGTTTCTCCAAAGCTTGGAGCTAAGAACTTCGCGATGCGCTACTTCGTCCTCAAGAAGGGCGCCGAGATACCCCTCCACAGCCACGACTGGGAGCACGAGATATTCATCCTGAGGGGCGAAGGGATAATAACCAATGGAAAAGAGGAGCACCACGTCAAGGCTGGAAGCTTCCTCTACGTCCCGCCCAACGAGCCCCACGGCTACAAGGCCCTGAGCGAGACCTTTGAGTTCCTCTGCCTAATCCCAGCGAAGAGAGAGGCCATTCCAGACGACGAATGGGCCTAGCGCCGCTTGTAGTGATGGACTTTTATTTTCTTTTTCCTGATTGCCAGGAGGTCGGCTTTTTTAGACTTTGGACGGATTAAGGGTTCTTCGATGAGCGCCCAGGCGAAATCATAGGCGAGAGACGCAATGACGACCAGGAGAAGGGCGAGCACCAGGAAGGGCGTGTAGTACCAGATAACCCCAACCTTCGGGATGACTATCAGGGGCTTGCCTATGACCTGATCGGGGTAAACGTACCAAGAGTCAAAGCGCTTGCGATTGTCGCCCTTGGTCAGATAGTACATCCTCCCATAAGAGTCTTCATTAATGGTCACAACCCTGTGGAGTATGCGATACGTCGAATTGCCCACCTGAACCTCGTAGAGGATTACATCCCCCACATGGATATCCTTGCTTGGATAGGTTATCACCAGAGAATTCGGCTTAATAGTAGGCTCCATCGAATCCGTGAGAACGACAACGTACTGAAAGCCAAAGATAAACTTGAGAACAACGATGATAAGGACAAAGAGGAGAAGGAATACGGAAATCCAATCGCTGAGGCGTTTCTTCCTCATAGCTTCACCAGATCAATGGTTCACGGGCCCTCGTAGACGACGTAGATACTGTCGAACTCGTCGAGGCCAAGTTTGCCATCATTGTTCGGGTCATTAACTAAGGTAAGCGGCACGTTTGTAAAGGAAGTTGTACTACCATCGAGGTTTATGGTGGCCATGGCAATGAGGGTGGTGTCACTGTATATCTTAACGTAGAGGGTGCCGCCAGCAGTGTTGGCGATAGTGGTCGCAGCTATATCAACGTTGATGCTATCAACATAATCAAGGTTCGTGTCAAGGTTCCAGCTAACGGTAGCGCCGGTAACCTCACTGGAAACGATTTCGTTTCCCTGGCCAAGGTCCTGAACAGTGACAGTTATTGTCGGAACAGCAAGTGCGGTGCCAACCAGCGCGAGGACAAGGGCCAACGCGAGTGGAATTAACCTCTTCTTATTGGTCCTCCTCATTGGATTCCACCCCGTGACTAGAGCCTTATGACTAAAGCGTTGTACTTACTGGTTGAATCGGGAATATAAATAGTTTTCTAAAACAAACCATGTTGGTTCACTGTAAAACATTGGAAGTTCTACAAATGAACTACGAATTCATTATTTATCCCACAATTAATGTTGTAGATTTCACAAAAGGAGCGCTCAGTGGAAAACAATGCCCTTTAGGTATGTGGAGCCCGCCCACTCCACGCGGGCACTCACCAGTTCACCCGGAGTTCCCTCGTCGAGGATTATGTCCTTGTAGTTGAAGGTTCTCCCCTCAACTCCCCCCTTCTTTCCGGCTCCGTGAACCAGAACCTCGACCGTCTTCCCCAGGTAGTCCTGGTTTATCTCGTAGGCTATCTGGAGCCTGAGCCTGTGGAGCAGCCTGGAACGTTCCTTGACCTTCCAGCCAGGGAGCTGCTTCCATTTGGCGGCTATAGTTCCGGGTCTCGGCGAATAGCGGGAGACGTTTATCTTGTCGGGCCTAACCCTCTTGACCAGCTCGACCGTGTTCTGGAATGCATCCTCTGTCTCCCCAGGAAAGCCGACTATTATGTCCGTGTTAAGGTTCAGCCCGGGAATCTTCCTTCTGAATTCGTTAACTATCTCCTCGAACTCTTCCACCGTGTAAGTGCGCCCCATCTTCCTCAGTATCTCATCGTCGCCGCTCTGGACAGGCAGGTGGAGGAACTTGTAGACCTTCTCGTCCTGATAGGCCTCAATCAGCTCGTCGAGGAACTTTATCGCATGGTTCGGGTTCATCATGCCGACCCTTATCCTGAACTCGCCTTCTATAGAAGTAATCTCGTCGAGGAGTTCAGCTAAGTTCGTTCCGATGTCGAAGCCGTAGCAGCCCGTATCTTCGCTCGAGAGCTGTATCTCCCTATAGCCCCTCGCCAAAGCTTCCTTAACCCACTTGACTATTAGCTCAGGCTTGTAGCTCTTAAGAACGCCACGAGCAAAGCGCGTTGCACAGTAGGTGCACGCGTTGAGGCAGCCCTCGCTTATCGGGACAACGAAGGCGACGCCGTTCTTCCACAGTCTTGGAAGCTCAAGCTTGTCGATGCTCCTCTCACGCCAACCCTCGACGCTGATTAACTTCCCGCCGCGCTCGGCAATCTCTATCGCCTCGGCTACTCTGTCTATGCTCTTGACGCCGAGCATTCCGGAGACGCGTTCGTCTATTATGTCAGGATTAACATGAGGCAGGCAACCGGTTACAATAACCCTCTTTCCGGAGTTTATCAGCTCCCTGATGCGCTCCCTCATGTGCTTCTCAGTGGGGTCTTTGACGGCGCAGGTGTTCACGACGACGTAGTCGGCACTTTCCGGAGTCTCCACTAACTCGTAGCCTGCCCTAAGGAGGATTGCCTCCATTATCTCCGCGTCCGCTTTGTTCCTGGTGCAGCCGTAGGTCTCGATGTGAACCTTGATCATCGCACTCGCCTGGACTTGGGGGTTTAAAAAGCATGCTGGTCAGGTCTGGGGATTATGAAGGATCAAAAAGCACGACCAATAAGCGGGTTCAATAATAATAAGAGGGAAAGGAAATCAAATAACTTCTCCAAAAGCGAACTTCCTCTTGACTGAGTTAATGACAATCTCAACCTCGTCGCCGACCTGAGTGTTCGGGACGAAGATAACGAAGCCCTTTATCTTGGCGATACCATCGCCACCCTTTCCAAGGCTCTCGATCCTAACTCTATACCTTTCTCCAACCTTAACAGGGGCTTCGTAGCCACCGCCAAATGCATCTCCATACATATCTAACACCAACTCTTTCAACTTTCGGGGCTCTTCGGAAGGGCTCCAGAAGAGCACCGAGCCTAGTTAGTTTGAGGCTTTATAAACCTTTGGGAAGTTTCAGCGAGTTACCTTTCTCAAATAAGTAAACAAAAATATTTGAGACGTCAAAAAGGGCTGAAAAAAGTGAGATTTTGACCGAAAATTCCGTTTTAAACCTCAGGTTCAGAAAACGCTTTTATCCAGAAGCCTCTTAAGATAAAATGGGTGAAGTGAATTTCATCGGGAGGTGATAGTTTGGGCGAGATTACCCTCAACAAGGTCTGCCGCATCGCCGGCGAGGCGAAGCTCGTGCTGTATGAAGAAGACGGAACAGTTCAAGATGCACTCTTCATCGCCACTGCTCCAGTTAGGGGTTTTGAGAAGCTCGTTGTGGGCAAGAATCCACTTTTCGCCGTCGAGGCTGTCATGAGGATTTGCGGTCTTTGTCATGCATCCCACGGTATAGCGACGAGCGAGGCCATAGAAAATGCCATCGGAATAACCCCGCCAAGAAACGGAATCCTAATGAGAGAAGCCCTCGGCCTTGTGAACAGGATTCAGAGCCACATACTTGAGTTCCTCATGGTGGCCGGAGACCTGCTAATCGAGAGTAAACGGGAGGAAGTTCTGTTCCAGCTCATGGACTTCCACGCCAAGATCAGCGACTACCTTCTCAAGCTTGGTGGAGCTGCGACTCATCCCCCGAATCTAACGGTGGGAGGAATGTTCTCCGTCCCCAAGTGGAGCGTTTTCAACAACCTCAAGGCACGTCTTCCAGGACTGATGGAGCAGTGGGAGGGAATAGCCCACCTGCTGACCGATGAGGACATCCAGACGGAAATCGCCGATGAACTCAGGGAAAAGCGCGCCGAGAGTGAATGCCTCGCCAGCAGCCTGTTCTACGGGGACAGGTTCAACATAAACGCTGAGAAAATCGAAGCCATGCCCTATTATGAATACAGAAAGGAGAACCCGTACTCAAAGGAATCCACCACACTCATAGCCTTCTACGGCAAGGAAAAGGTGGAAGCCGGCCCAAGGGCGAGGATGAAGGTGTACAGGGAGTTCAATGACTCATCCCTCTACGGCCTTCACACCGCGAGGGTTCAAGATACAACACTGGCCCTTAGGAGGCTCGGAGAAATCCTCGACTGCATAAAAATGGACGAGCCGTTCAGAACGAAGAACATAGTCTTCGGGCCGGGCAAGGGTGTTGGAGTCTACGAGGCGCCAAGGGGAACGCTCATCCACTTCATCGAGCTTGGAGACGAAGGCAGGGTGATATCCTCCAAGATAATCGTCCCCACCATGTTCAACATACCTGTCATGGAAGATGTGGCCAAGGGACTGAGCGTTAAAGCGGCCGAGGCCGCTATGCGCCTCTATGATCCGTGTATTCCATGTACGACCCACGTTGTGAGGTTGGGGGGATGAGTATGGGGAAACTCAAGGTTCTTCACGTTGATATAGGCGGCTGTGAAGGCTGCAACGTCAGCATCATCCGCGCGTACCCAAAGCTCATGGACTTGATAGAGCTCGACATATCCTACCTGCGGAAGGAAGAGTATAAGCTCGACGAGTACGACGTGGCGATAATAACAGGCGGAGCCTGCATGAATGAGCCAAGGATTCTTGAGGAACTGAAGGAGATAAGGGAGAAGGCCCACACGGTGGTGGCCTTCGGTTCGTGTGCAACCTTTAGTGGAATATTACGCTTCTGTCGCGGCGGGCAGGAGCCAAGGGCTGACCACAGGAACTTCCAGCCCATAAACAGCGTGATTAAAGTTGATTACTCCATCCCGGGCTGCCCGCCGACGCCGCAGATGCTCCAGTCCTTCTTCAAGTTCTACATCAACGGCGACGAGAAGCGTCTGAGACTGTTCAAGGTAAGCGCCGACATAAAGAAGCTGAGCGGCTTCGACCTGATAGACGACATAGTACTTACGGGCCTCTGCATAGGTTGCGGTGCCTGTGAACTATCGTGCCCGACCAACGCCATCAAGCTGATAGACAAGAGGCCGAACCTCGTTCAGGAGAAGTGCATCCGCTGCGGCACCTGCTATATAAGGTGCCCACGTGCCTCACAGATTCTGTGCATGGGTGGTGCGAAATGATGAGCGTTACAGACAACCTTTTGGGAAACGTCTTTGGGATTTACCTCGCGCGGGCAACCGATGAGGAAATCCTCAAAAGAAAGGTTGCCAGCGGCGGCGCGGTTACAGCTCTTCTAGCCTACGCCCTGGAGAAGGGCATCATAGATGGCGTTGTAACGGCCAAAAGGACAGAGGGGCTGGAGGGTCAGGCGGTAGTTGCGAGGACGAGGGAGGAGCTCCTCGAAACTGCCGGAAACAAGTGGAGCATAGTGCCCTTTGCCTCCAGGATGAAGGCCAAGATAGAGGAGGAAGACCTAAAGAACGTTGCCGTGGTTTGCCTCCCCTGCCAGGCCCAGTTCTTTGGCCAGATGAGGGACTTCCCACTCCTGGAAAGCGACTTCGGGGAGAGGATAAAGTACATCGTCAGCCTCTTCTGCATAGGAACATTTGCATTCGAGGCCTTCCTCAACTACCTCAGGATGAAACATGGCATAATGGCCCAGGACATCAAGGACATAGCCCTTAAGGGAGACTTCCTCGAGATATACCACGGCGATTCGGTGCTCTCACTGCCGATAAAAGAGGTCTACTCGTACCTCCAAGCCGGCTGTCTGGTCTGTACGGACTACACTGGAACCTGGGGCGACATCTCGGCCGGCTTCGTGGAGAGCGAGAAGGGATGGACAGTCCTGATAACGCGCAACCTTAAGGCAGAAGAGCTCGTTAAGAGCGCCGAGAAGGACGGATACATAGAGCTACGCGACGGCTCTCACGTGATAGGAGACGTTCTCAAAGCGGCCAGGGAAAAGCTCGCGAGGGCACAGAAGAACATGATGTATCTGCTATGAGGGCAACTTTTTCATTTTATCATCTGGATTATCCTTCTGGAAGGTGGTTGAGTTGATAAAGAGGGTAAAAATTCTCAGGTGGCAAGATGGACCAGTTCCTGCCGAAGACTACGTCTGCGTTGAGGAGACCTTCGAAATCTTCGCAGTACACGAAAAGGACGAAGAGTTTCTTGCCGAACTTCCAGCTTCACCCAACCAGCTGAAGGAACTTGGAGCCGGGTTCGTCGTGTGCGGAGGCTATGAAAGACCGGAGGACATAGTTGACGTATGGGTTGAGGGCAGGGAGATTTACGTGAAGGTGAAGGATACCCCCATCACCACGGGCGAGCTGGTTGTGAAACACACACCCTGCGGCGACCCCTACAGAATGAGGGAGGGCAAAATTCTCGACAGGAAGGGCGAGGAGGTCAAAATAACCCCCGACCTAGTATTGAAGATATCCTCCACGACGACAACGCTGGCTGAAACGTGGAGAAAGACGGGGGGCACACACTGGGCGGCCCTCTTCGATTTGAACGCCAACGTCGTTGCCTTCAGCGAGGATATAGGCAGGCACAACGCCGTCGATAAGGTCGTAGGATACGCCGTCCTCAACGGACTCGACCTTGAAAGGCTTATCCTGGCATCGAGCGGCCGGATGCCCTACGGCATGGTAAGGAAGGTAGTCAACGCGGGCATTCCAATAGTGATAACGAAATCACCGCCGACGGACAAGGGCGTGGAGCTCGCCAGGGAGCACGGGGTAACCCTCATAGGCTTCGCGAGGGGAAGGCGCTTCAACGTGTACTCGGGAGAGCATAGGTTGCTGTTCTGAGACTTATCCCCTGTTTTGTTCTGACCTCCTCCCCGCCCTGAAGGGCAAGGCTTGATGAATAGTCAAACCTGTTCATTAATAGCCTTCTTAATTCAATGTTCTACGTCCGCAGATGGTCTTAAGTGTTTTTGTTTAATCCGATGTCCCACAGTATACAAACAAACTTAAAAAAAGCCCTCTGAGGGCTTTATTTCGCTGTTTCTCAATGAACATAACCTTTTGTTAAAAACTAAGCGGTTCAAAAAGCGTTTTAAGCTGAAAAGCGAACTGTCGTTGAAAAGCAAATAATGTTCAGTGCACCATATTGAGTACATTGATGTCCAAAAATAGACTCCAATGTGGAGGTGTGGAGAATGAGTGAAAGGCTCGTCCCCGTGGTCTGCCCCTACTGTGGTGTAGGGTGCAGGCTCTACGTCAGGAGTGTTGATGGCTACCCAGTGGGCATAGAATACGCCAACGACATCCCCAACATCTCAAACGAATTCGGCAAGCTCTGTCCCAAAGGCAACGCCGTCGTTGAGTACCTCCTCGCAAAGGACAGGCTCAAGAAGCCCCTCAAGGCCACGGAGCAGGGCAAGTTTGTTGAGATAAGCTGGAGCGAAGCGATTAAGGAGATCGCCGAGAGACTCAAGGCCTACGCCAAGGATGACCCGAACCAGCTCATGTTCTTCGGTTCTGCGAGAACCTTCAACGAGCCCAACTACCTCATTCAGAAGCTGGCCAGAATGCTCGGCACTAACAACGTTGACCACTGCGCAAGGCTCTGTCATGCACCGACCGTTTCTGGCCTCAAGGCCGTTTTTGGTGCCGGTGCAATGACCAACACCTACAAGGACATCGAAGAGGCAAACGTCATCTTCATCATCGGCCACAACTACGCCGAGACCCACCCGGTTGGCTTCCGCTACGTCCTCAAGGCCAAGGAGAGGGGTGCTAAGGTCATAGTCGCCGACCCGAGATTCACCAGAACGGCCTGGTTCGCTGACATATACCTGCAGCACTATCCGGGAAGCGATATCGCGCTGATAAACGGCCTCATCCACGTCATCATCAAGGAGAAGCTCTACGACGAGAGGTTCGTCCGCGAGAGGTGCGTCGGCTTCGACGAGGTCGTCTCAGCCGTTGAGAAGTTCACCCCCGAGTTCGTTGAGAAGGTAACCGGCGTCCCAGCGGAGCTCATAGTTGAGGCTGCAAGAACCTTCGCAACCGCCGGAAAGGGCGTCATAACCTGGGCCATGGGTCTGACCCAGCACACCCACGGCCACGACAACGTCAGGCTCTTAGGAACGCTTTCGGCCATCTGCGGCTACCAGGGTAAGGAAGGCGCTGGCTGTGCCCCAATGCGCGGTCAGAACAACGTTCAGGGAGCCTGTGACATGGCGGCCCTGCCGAACGTCTTCCCAGGCTACCAGGCCGTCACAGACCCTGAGAAGAGGAAGTTCTTCGAGGAGTTCTGGGGCGTTGAGCTGAGCGGCGAAGTTGGGCTGACAACGATAGAGGCTGCCTACGCGGCCGACAAGGGTAAGGTCAAGGCCTACTATGTCATGGGTGAGAACCCGGTCATAAGCGAGGCCAACGCCAACCACGTGATGCACACCCTCGAAAAGCTCGAGTTCCTGGTCGTTCAGGACATCGTTCCAACCCCAACCATTGAGTTCGCCGACATAGTTCTCCCAGCTGCCGCCATGCTCGAGAACGACGGTTCTATAACCAACACCGAGAGGCGCGTGCAGTGGAGCTTCCAGGCGGCAAAGCCACCTGGAGAAGCAAGGCCAGACTGGTGGATTATAAGCGAGATCGGTAAGGCCATCGGTTTTGACAAGACCGGATCAAGAGGATTCGTCTATGGCGATGCAGCCGACGTTCTCAGGGAGATCAACGCCTGTACTCCACAGTACCGCGGTATAACCCCCGAGAGGCTCAAGGAGAACCTCGCAGGAATCCACTGGCCGTGCCCAAGCGAGGACCACCCAGGAACAAGGGTTCTCTACAAGGAGAAGTTCCTTACCCCAGACGGAAAGGCCCACCTCGCGGCCATTCCGGAGTACAGGGGACCCGTCGAAATGCCGGACGAAGAGTACCCGTTCCTCCTCACGACCCACAGGTACGTCGGAATGTACCACACCGTAACTATGACCATGAGGAGCGACGCGCTCAAGAAGCGCTGGCCAGAGCCTCTGGCTGAGATTCACCCCGAAGACGCCGAAAAGCTCGGAATAAAGAGCGGAGACTGGATCAAGATAGAGACTAGGAGAGGAACCTACCCGAGCAAGGCCAAGGTAACGAGGACCGTCAAGAAGGGTGTCATCGCCGTCCCGTGGCACTGGGGAGCCAACGTCCTCACCAACGACGCCCTCGACCCCGTGGCAAAGATACCGGAGACCAAGGCCTGTGCATGCAGGATCGTCAAGATCACAGAAGAAGACGCCAAGAGGCTCATAGAGAAGCTTCCATCCGTTATACCGAAGCTTGATGTCGTTAGGGGGTGATTGAATGGTCAGAAAGACCGTGTTTATCGACTTTTCCAAGTGTATCGAATGTAGGGCCTGTGAGGTAGCCTGTGAGCGCGAGCACAACGGAATGTCATTCATCAGCGTCTTTGAGTGGCAGGAAATGGCAGCCATGGCCCTCAACTGCCGCCACTGTGAGAAGGCCCCCTGTGTTGAGGTCTGTCCAACCAACGCCCTCTACCGCGACGAGGATGGGGCAGTCCTGCTCGCTCCGCAGAAGTGTATCGGCTGTCTCATGTGCGGCATAGTCTGTCCCTTCGGAATACCAGAGCTCGACCTCATCAACAAGGTAATGGGCAAGTGCGACCTCTGTGCCCACAGGAGGGCCGAAGGAAAGCTCCCAGCCTGTGTGGAGACCTGCCCGACGGATGCACTCCTCTACGGCGAATTCAACGAGATAATCCGGAAGAGAAGGGAGAAGTTCACGGAGAAGACCATAGAGCTTGCCAAGACCGGGGAGAACATCCAGCTGACAGGAGTGTGATAGCATGGAGGAGCTTTTCGTTCTTTCCTTTTCAATTCCATTGGTTGGCGGGCTCCTGCTATTCAAACTCGATGGTAAGAAGGCAGATTATTTCATGCTCATCACTGTCATCCTGGCCACTCTGCTGAACCTCGCGGGTGTTTATGAGTTCTATTCCTCGGGGATGCCCTCCATCCACAAAACTATGGTGAGCTCCGGAACCTTCGGTGAGGTCTACGGCCTCCTGATAGACCCCATGAGCGTGTGCGTTGGCCTAGTCGTGATAACGGCTGGACTGCTCTTCATGCTCTACGCAAAGGACTACATGAGCCCAGAGAACAAAGAGCACCCCGTCTACGAGGGCAAGGGAAGGTTCTACGCATGGATGGTTCTCTTCATCGGTGCAACACTCGCGTTCATCTACTCCTCGTCGGTCCTCCAGCTGCTGATATTCTTCGAAATCATGAGCCTAGCCTGTTGGGGTGTGGTGAGCTATTACGGGGGTAAAAAGGCCAAGAGGGCTGCCTACAAGGCCCTGCTCGTGACGAACTTCGGTGCGATGCTCGGCCTATACACCGCGGTTGGGATAGGAATCACCCGCCTCCACGACCTCAGCCTGTTCGCATATTCCAACCTTACCGACGACCTGAAGCTTATTGTATTCATAGCAGTTATGATAGCGGCATTCACGAAGAGCGCCCAGTTCCCGCTCTACTCGTGGCTGCCAGATGCCATGGTCGCCCCGACACCGGCGAGCGCCTTCCTCCACGGTGCTGCAATGGTCGAGATGGGTGTCTACCTGCTCGCAAGGTTCATCCAGTTCATGCAGCCCATCCCGAAGGAAGGCTTCTACGTCATGGCCGCCCTAATCATAGCCACGCAGGTAATCTGCATCCTGATGTATCCCCTCCAGAAGAGCGCGAAGAGACTGCTCGCCTACTCGACGATAGCAGAATCTGGACTGATGTACGTCGCCCTCGCGACGGCAGTCCTCGGGTTGCAGGGCGGACTGCAGGCCTCGATGTTCCAGCTCTTCAACCATGCATACATCAAGGGTCTTGCCTTCCTGACGGCTGGAACGTTCAGCTACGCCCTCGGAACCCTTGAGATGGACAGGATAAAGGGCCTCATCAAGTCCCCTGTGGTCGGCTACGGCTGGACCTTTGCCCTGCTCGGTTTAGCGGGCGTTCCACCATTCGGCGTGTTCTTCGGAAAGCTCGGCATCCTCAGCAACGCTGAAGCGATGAAGGAGAGCGCCCTCGTTATTGCCATGTTCGTCCTGCTCCTCATAGACTCGGCAGTATTCCTCATGGTGTCCCTGAAGAGGATACACGGCATGGTCTTCAGCGAGGGCGGAGAAGAAGTCGAGATAACGCCCCTGATGAAGGCAGTGATGATTATCCTGCTCCTGCTGGCGATGATAGCCCCCTACATAGCCTATCCGTTAGTCGTCAAGGTGGGGTGGTGAGGGATGTTCGACGTAACGCTCACCTTTTCACTCGATAGGACCGCTGTGTTCTTCGTGCTGAACGTAGCGATACTCGGCATAGCGGCGCTAGTGGCATCGTTCAGGTACCTCGAAGTCTACGACTTCAAGCCAAAGATACCCTACTACCCAACGCTCGCCATCTTCATAGTCTCGATGCTCCTCATCCCAATGGTTCAGGACTGGCTCAGCTTCCTCTTCCTCTGGGAGATAATGACGCTAGCCTCGTACTTCCTGATAATCTACGACTGGCCGGAGGAGAGCGTCAAGAAGGCCGGCTGGAAGTACTTCGTGACCATGCACCTCTTCGACACTTCCCCGCTGATACTGGCCATTGCCCTCTACTACTCGGCCTACGGTACGTTCAACTTCGGAGCTACAACGGGAACGGGATACAGTGACGCTATAGTGGCTCTCTTCCTCCTGGGATTTGCAGCTAAGGCTGGTCTCTTCCCGCTCCACTTCTGGTTACCGGACGCCCACCCAGCCGCACCGAGCCCAGTCTCGGCCCTGATGAGTGGTGCCATGGTCGAGCTCGGCCTCTACGGAACTATTAGGGTTCTCGATGCTGTGGAATGGAGCGTCTCAAGCTGGATAATCTACGCCATAGGCGCCATGGCAGTGCTCAGCATGCTGGCTGCCATACTCAGCTACGCCCTCCAGGACGACGTCAAGAGGCTCTTCGCGTGGTCCACCATTGACAACATGGGCTGGATGTATCTGCTCATCATGGCAGGTCTCCTCGGCGTTACAGGGGTGGATAAGAGCATCAACTACTACGTCGTTGCCCATGGACTCGCGAAGGCGGCGGCCTTCATCTCGACCGGTGCACTCCTCTACGTCTTCGGTACGAGAAGCCTGGAGAAGACAAAGGGCATGATGAACACCGACAGCCTCACGGCGGGATTAATGATAGCCTCGATATTCGCCCTCGAGGGAGTTCCACCCTTCAACCTCTTCCTGAGCAAGCTCGACGTGATAAAGACTCTCCTGGCGGTCAGCCCAGCCCTGGCATACTTCACAGCCATTGAGTGGGTGATAGCTTTCATACTGTTCCTCAGGGTCGTCCACGCCTACATCATAAGCGACGGCAGGCCAGAGGCAAAGAGACAGCTCGCTGGCAGTATAGCGCTCTCCGTGGTGATACTGCTCGTTCTTTCGCTGGTGAGCCAGTTCATCTGTGACTACATATGGGTGAGGTGGTGAAGATGGAGGGACTCTTTACGATCGCCGTCATCCTGTATCTCCTCTCCATACCTGCGGCGTTAGCCTTCAGAAGGAGCTTCAAGACTTCAATCGGCATCGGTCACATACTCACGGCTCTAGCCTCCATAGCCCTGTTAGCCTTTACCTTCGCGTCAATACCAGATGTCCTCAGCGGGAAGACCATCGAATTCACCTATGACTTAGGAGTGGCCCAGATTCCGTTCCAGATTGATGGGCTCTCGCTGATAATGTGCTTCATCTTCGGCGCCCTCGGACTTGCAGCGTCAATATATTCCCCAGGGTACATGGCAATCTACGAGAAGTCCGGCAGAGGCTGGATGTACATAACCATATATTCAGTGTTTATGCTCTCCATGATACTCATAGTCACAATAGCCAACATGTTCTGGTTCATTTTCCTCTGGGAAGTCATGACGTTTACATCGTACCTCCTGACGATCTGGGAAAGCGACAAAGAGGAGGTCAGAAAAGCCGGCTGGAAGTACTTCGTGACTATGCACATAGTGAGCACGCTACCACTGATAGTCGCCATCGCCCTGCTGTATGCAGACGTTGGCTCAATCGAGGGGCTTAACTTTGAGAGTCTAGCAGCCTTAAAACTAAGCCCAGTATTCTACGCCCTCTTCCTGATAGGCTTTGGAAGCAAATCAGGTGTTGTTCCGCTGCACTTCTGGGCCCCGGAGGCCTATACGGTCGCCCCGAGCAACGTCTCCGCTCTAATGGCTGGAGCACTGGAGAAGGTTGCGGTCTATGCCCTGATAAGGACTACATGCTTTATCATGAAGCCAAACGAGACTTTCGGATATGCAGTTGCCCTGCTTGGAACAGTAACTCTGACAGTTGGAACCCTCTACGCGTTGAAGCAGACCGATGCCAAGAGACTTTTGGCCTATCACAGTATCGGCCAGATAGGCTACATCTGGCTCGGCATGGGCGTTGGGATAGTTTTCATAGCCAGGGGAGATATGTACTCAGCCTTCGGAGCCATAGCCCTAGCATCAAGTCTGTACCACCTCGTTAACCACACGTTCTTCAAGGGACTGCTCTTCCTGTCGACAGGTTCAATATTCTACAGAACCCGCAGCAGGGATCTCAACCAGCTGAGAGGTCTAGCCAAGCTGATGCCCTTTACGGCCCTCTTCACATTCATAGCCGCAATGTCGATAGCTGGAACTCCTCCGTTCAACGGATTCATGAGCAAGTGGATGATATACCAGACAACGTTCCTCTCGGGCAACGGCCTGATAGTGTTCTTTGGGGTGATGGCCCTCTTCATCAGCGCAGCAACGCTGGCTTCATTCATCAAGTTCTACACGACCGCGTTTGGAGGAGAACCGACGGAGTTTACGAAGGACGCTGAGGAAGTCCCATCCCCGATGCTCATCGCCAAGGGCTTCCTGGCTTCACTCTGCCTCCTCCTTGGACTGGTTCCAAGCCTCATCCTGCCGATACTGCTTTCGCCAGGGGCAGCCCTAGCAGGCATAGATGTCTCAGGATTGACGGACACAAACTACTGGCTTGTTACGATTAAAGCTCCGCTCATGCCGACGGGAGCAGAAAGCTACTTCAAACCGCTACTCTTTGCGACACTCTTCGGCGTGATACTCCTCGGCATGTACCTGCTCTTCCCGGTCTCAAAGAAAACCTACAGACCCTGGACCCTCGGTGAGCCCGTGGCGATGGAGCACTACAAGTTCAAGGCGATAAACTACTACGAGCCCTTCGAGGAGTACATCCACCCGCTCTACCACACCGGCCATGTTCTCAGCGAGTTCGGCTCGGCCCTGATCGGCGCAGTCGCCAATGCATACGTCTCAACGGCCACGGCCCTCCACAAGGCCTGCGATTCCATAAGCAGGGGAATAGCAGGGGTCGGCAAGGCATACGAGAGGAAGTGCCCCGAGGTATACTTTGACGAGTACTTCCTTGCCCCCCTGGTCAAAATAGCGAGGGTCTCGGGAGTGCTCCTCGATGAAGGCTTCATGAAGCCCAACGCGGCGCTCACAATAGCCCTGGTAATCCTGGCAGTTATACTCGCACTGATGGTGCTGTGAGGTGGTGAAGATGACGCTCGAAAAAATTGCATTCGCGGCCGTTTCACTGATGATAATCATCCTCCTTCCGCCCCTCCTCGACGGAATAAGCAGAAAGATCAAGGCTACCGTCCAGGAGAGGCAGGGGCCCCCAGTCTTCCAGACCTACTACGACCTCTCAAGCCTGCTCTCAATGGAGCCCATACTCCCAACCGAGAGGCTCGGCTTCATACTGGCGCCCTACGTGGCCTTCGCAGCCTCCGTCTCAGCCGCCCTGCTCCTCCCCTTCGGGAACTTCGTTCCAGTGGCCTTCACAGGGGACATCTTCGTCTTCCTCTACGTGCTGGCGATATTCTCGATCTCGATGATGATGGCGGGCTTCCTCGTGAACAACACCTACTCCAACGCAGGTGCCAACAGGGAGATGATGCTCATCCTCAGCGTGGAGCCGATACTGGGAATAGCGATAGGCATACTCGCGCTCAAGACCCACTCGCTCAGCGTGAGCGGGATTCCACTCAACCTCAGCTTCACACCCTCCGTTGTCCTCGCCTTCATCTTCCTCGCCTACGCCGTCTATACCGAGTGCGCCTTCATACCCTTCGACATAGCCGAGGCTGAGACCGAGATACTCGAGGGTCCACTCGTCGAGTACAGCGGAAAGCTGCTTGGAATCTTCAAGTGGGCCATGCTGATAAAGCGCGTAGCCCTGATATGGCTGTTCGCGAGCTTCATAGTCCTTCCGGTCATGAAGGGGTTCGTCGACATCACGACGCCCTACGGCGGTGCAGTAACGCTCGCGGCACAGCTGGTACTCCTGGTGATCTTCTACGCCATGTCGGCCATCATAGAGTCAACGACGGCCCGTATGAAGGTAATCCAGGCCATCAGGCAGAACACGGTGATATTCCTTGCGGGAATAGTCGCGCTGGTGATAGCTTCCCTGGGATGGTGAGGTGGTGCTCATGTCTGAAGTTATCAAGTTTAACGAGGCTCTGAAAAAGAAGCGCGTACACCGGGGAGATGAAAAGGCCAAGGTAACGCGGGAGTACTTAGATGAGATTATCGAGAAGTTCGGGGAGAAGATAAGGGACGTCAAGCAGGCCGCTTACAACCAGTGGATCATAACCGTCGAGAGGGAAGACCTTCCGGAGATAGTCCTCTACTTCCTCGACCACCCGGAGTGGAAGGAGACACAGCTCTCATCAATGGTGGCCACCGACGAAAGGCCCCTAAACGGCAAGTTCAGCATCACCTACTGGCTCAGCGTTAACGGAAAGGCGGGTGACTTCTACCTCGGCGTCAGGGCTTACCTGCCGGAGGACGACCCGAGGTTCACCTCGATAGCGGCCAAGCACAGGGGCGCGAACTGGTACGAGAGGGAAGCCATGGAGATGCTCGGCCTCACCGCCGAAGGCCACCCCGACCCGAGGCGGCTCGTCCTTCCGGACGACTGGCCGTCCTGCGTCTACCCGCTCAGGAAGGACTTCCACTACTCGGACAGCCCGCCAGGGGAGAAGTTCTACCCCTACAAGGAGCCGAAGAAGGACGAGATAATAGTCCCCTACGGACCGTATCATGTAGCCCTTGAGGAGGCGGCACACTTCAGGCTCTACGTGAAGGGAGAGACCATAGTGGACGTTGACTACCGCGGCTTCTACGCCCACAGGGGCATAGAGAAGATATCCGAGGGAAGGCTAACCTACGATCAGGTCTGCTTCATAGCGGAGAGAATATGTGGAATCTGCGGCTGCACACACTCCACAGCCTACTGTCAGGCGGTTGAGAACGCCGGAGGTATAGAGGTTCCCGAGAGAGCCGAGTACATCAGGACGATAGTCCTCGAGATAGAGAGACTCCACAGCCACCTGCTCAACTTTGGAATAGCCTCCCACCTCGTTGGCTACGACTACGGCTTCATGAAAGCCTGGAAGATAAGGGAGCACGTGATGTGGCTCGCAGAAAGGCTGACGGGCAACAGAAAGACCTACGGAATGCTCCTCGTCGGCGGCGTTAGGAGAGACCTTTTGGAGTACAGAAAATCCCTGCTGGAGGACGTTCTCAAGAAGATAAAGACCGAGTTCGAGGAGCTCGTCGATGAGGCAATCTCAACGAGCACCTTCGTAAAGCGCCTTGAAGGCGTTGGAGTTCTGCCCTACAAGGTCGCCAAGGAGTGGGACGTTGATGGACCCCTTGGCAGGGGCTCCGGAAGGGACTTCGACGTGAGAAGGGACCACCCGTACGCGGCCTACAAGTACCTCGACTTCAAGGTTCCAGTCTACAAGGAGGGCGACGTTCTGGCGAGGGCCCTCGTCAGAATAGAGGAAGTTTTCGAGAGCATCTGGATAATAGAGCAGGCCCTCGACCAGATGCCCGGAGGAGACATTCTGGCGGAGTACAAGGAGATACCCCCCTACTCGGAAGCGATAGGCATGACCGAGGCACCGAGGGGCGAGAACATTCACTACGTCATGACCGGCGAGAACAACAAGGTCTACAGGTACAGGGCCAGGGCGGCAACCTACAACAACCTGCCGGCTGTTCCAGACATGATGCGCGGCTACACCATAGCCGACGCCCCGCTTATAGTGGCGAGCATAGACCCCTGCTACTCCTGTACGGAGAGAGTCCAGATAGTCGACGTCGAGAGCGGGAAGGTTAGGGTTCTCACGGAATCCCAGTTCAACAAACTTTCCATAAAGGCCTCAAGGAGGGTCTGAGATGGCCGTGACGCTGAAGTACCCCTTCGTGAAGCTTGAGGCTCCTCCGGAGTACAGGGGAATTCCACAGATAGACGCGACCCTCTGTATAGGCTGCGGTGCCTGCGTTAACGCCTGTCCGCCAGATGCACTCCTCAGGATAGACGACTACGACAGAGGAGTTAGGGAAATCGTCCTTGATATTGGAAGATGCATCCGCTGTGCACGCTGTGAGGAGGTCTGCCCCACTGGAGCGATCAAGCTCACGAACCTCTTCGAGGCCGCTTCACCCGACAGGATGGACCACGTGGAGGTTGTTAGGCTCAGGCTCGTGAAATGCAAGAACTGCGGCAGGTACGCCGACTTCACTGAGAGGCAGGTGAAGAAGGCCCTCCAGATTCTCCCCGAGGAGATCATCGAGGAGGAGGCTCTGGAAGAGAAGGTCTGGCTCTGCAGGGACTGCAGGAGGAAAGGGACAGTTGATGGAACCATAGAAGCCAGCAAGGAGGTGGTTCTATGAGCGGAAAGCCGAAGCTCCGCTCCATATGGGTTTTCCACCTCAACACCGGCTCGTGCAACGGCTGTGACATCGAGATAATCGACGTGCTTACACCGTTCTACGACGTCGAGCGCTTTGGAATCAAGCTAGTTGGCTCACCGAGACATGCCCATGCGCTCCTCGTCTCGGGTCCACTCACGAGGCAGGCCTACTACGGCGCCAAGGAGACCATAAAGGCGATGCCGCCGGAGCCGAGGGTGATAGTCGCCATCGGAACGTGCACCTGCAGCGGAGGAATATTCTACAACGGCTATCCAGTCTACAGAAGGCCCGAGAGCGGCAGGGAGGGAAGCGAGTATCCACGGAGGGGAGGTATAGCAGAGCTCATCGCTGACTTGAGGGACGAGGGCGAGAAGGTCGGCCCGGTCATCTACATCCCCGGCTGCCCACCGAGGCCGGAGGAGATAATCTACGGCATAGCACAGCTCGTGGGACTCGTCGAGAAGAAGCTCAGCTATCAGGAGTACAGCGATGAGCTGGTTCCCTTCAAGCTCCCAGAGGGGCCGCTGGAGGAGCGCATCAGGCTGACCCTTATGGAGAGGCTCAGGCACCTCGTGGGATACCTCGACAGAGAGAAGATCCTCGAGGATTTCATGGAGCTCGTTAAAGAGGCCGAGAAGAGCGAGAACCCCAGAGAGGAGCTGGCCAGGCTCGTCAAGGACTACGCCGCCAAATGCGGGGACGTTAGACTGGGCTTCTGCATGGCGCTCCTCGAAAGAGAGTACTGGAGGGTCAGGGATGCCCTGGATGCTGGTAAAGAGTTCGTATATTGGGTTTAAGACCTACATCGCGAGTGCTCTCTCCCACACGGAGGGAGACTTCGAGGTAGAGGAAATAGTCGGGGAGATAAGCCCCAGAGCAGCCCACCTGCTTAGAAAATCCTTCGAACGGTCATACTTCACGCTCGCCGATGCTCCCCTGATTCCCTTCGAAGAGCTGGATGAGGGGGATAGGCGGCTCATCTTGGAGGCCCTCCGGGGCCTTAGGGAGAATGAAAGGCTCAAAATAGAGAGGAGGTGAATTGGATGGCTGAGACAAAGGAAAAAATCCTGTATGGAGTAGACACGACATTTGAGGCCGTGGCGAAGAAGGCCACCCCCAAGTTTAAGACAACCCCGGGTAGGCTGCTCTTCGCCGGCTTTATGGCGGGAGCCTTTATCGCCTTCGGATTCCTCCTGGCGGTGGTTGCCTCTGCCGGATACAGCCCGAAGCTCTTCCCAGACACCGGCAACATATCCACCTTTAAGATACTCCTCGGTGCGGTCTTCCCGGTCGGCCTCATAGCGGTTATCTTAGCTGGAGCCGACCTCTGGACAGGAAACGTCCAGTTCCTCAGCTCGGCTAAGGCGAAGGGCTACGCCGACTTCAAGTGCGTCCTCTACAACTGGTTCGGAAGCTACGGTGGAAACTTCATAGGCTCGATATTCCTCGCGCTCCTGGCCGTTCCGCTGACCGGGCTCTTCGGCCACGTCGGAGACCCGAACACCTTCGGTCAGGTCACGGTAGGCATAGCTACCGGCAAGGTCTCAAAGGACATACTGGCGTTGTTCTTCCTCGGTATCGGCTGTAACTGGCTCGTCAACGTCGCAATATGGCAGTCAGCCAGGGTTCAGGACGGTGCCGGCAAGATACTCGCCATATGGTTCCCGATCTTCGCCTTCGTTGCCATAGGCTTCGAGCACGCCATAGCCAACATGTGGGCCATTCCAACGGGCATACTCCTCAGCGACTACGCCATAACCTGGACCCAGTTCTTCCACAACGTAATCCCAGTAACCTTCGGTAACGCCGTCGGTGGCTTCCTCTTCGTGGCCTTCTACTACTGGTACCTCAGCCACCCAGAGCTGACCACGGACAGGATGATCAAGGAAATCATCGACTTCTTCGTCGTCTTCATGGCCTTCTGGGCCGTCGCGACCCTCATCCCCGCAGGAATTGGCATAGCCCTCGACAAGGCCCTCGGCAAGGGTGCCATGTACCTCGTCCCGCTGGTGCTCTCGGCCTACTACATCGTCGGTGCCTTCGTCCTCTACAAGAAGGCCAAGCTGGCCTGACGACTTTTTCCTTTTTCCATCCATCGTGAGAGGTGAGAAAAATGCTCGAAAGCACGTTCATGACGCTCATGAAGTTCATCATTCCCCTCTACATAGCCGCGTTCGTCATCTATGCCGTTAGGGCCTTTAAAGGGCCGAGTATTCCGGATGTTATCCTCGCAGTGGACTGTATGAGCTTTGATATCGCAGCCTTTATGGCGATCTTGGCAGTCTACTTCAAGTCCACCTTCCTCGTAAGCGGTGCAATAACACTCGCCCTCTGGGCGTACCTGCTGGACATCTACGTCGCCAAGCACTTGGCTAGGGGGGAGGTGGGAGCATGAGCGAGATACTCTTCTACCTTGGAGCAGTCATGATAATCATCGGCGGCATCTGCGACCTCTTTGGAGCCATAGGCTTACTTCGCTTCCCGAACTTCTACGTTAGGCTGCACGCTGCAACAGTTGGAACGATTGGCGGAGCGGTGGTTCCCCTCTTTGGCGTTGCTCTGCTTGCCCTCGGTGCGGACTTCCTCCCCCACAGGTATGCAATAGCCGGGGCCAGCTTCATCACGGGGATAATCGTCCTCCTCGCAGCGCCAGCGGGAGCTACTGCACTAGCCTACGCTGCCCATAAGGCCAAGCTCGTGGAGTGGAAGCCAAAGGTCGACCACCTGGCAGAGGTGAGGGGCAATGATTGAAATCCACCTGCTGATCTTAGCTACCGTCGCAGTCCTCGGCATGGTCTTCTCCTACCTGGCCATCACAGAGAAGGACCTGCTCAAGGCGGTAGGATTTTCCGCCGTGCAGGCAATAGCTTACGCCATAGCCTTCTACATCCTGATGGCGCCGGACATTGTCCTGGCATACGTTGCCATAGCTGTAGGAATCTACTCTGCCCTGCTCGTCTTCGTGATAAGCAAGACCGAAAGGTACGAGGTGGTGTGAATGAAGCGCTGGGTCACGCTCATCCTCCTGCTCGCCGCGGTCATCACGCTGGCCTATGTCTTCCAAGTCCCCCAGCCAGAGGACGTCAGGCCCCTCGGTGAGTTCTACCTTGAAAACAGCTATTTCGGAGATTACTCGGCCAAAAGCCCGGAGGTTATCACCTCAATCCTCTGGGACTACCGTGGCATTGACACGCTCTTCGAGACCGCGGTGTTCTTCCTCGCAATAATAGGCAGCCTGACCGTCTTCAGGCTCACCAGGGAGCAGGAGAAAGAGGTTAAAACGGAGCCAACGCAGATGGAACCACTCCCCCTGCCGATTAGGACGGTTACAAAGGTTATCGTTGCGATGATCCTTGCCGTTTCGGCTTCGATAGCCCTGCACGGTCACTTAACGCCCGGTGGTGGCTTCCAGGGTGGCTCGGCTTTAGCAGTTGCCCCATTGCTGATAATTGCAGCCTACTCTAAGTACGCCCTCGAAAACAATGGCTTAGACAAGACCAGGGCGTTAATCCTGCGTTCTATCGGACTCCTGGGAATAGCGTTAGTGGCGTTAGTTCCACTCCTCAGCGGGAGCTACATAATGCAGAACCAGCCGATATTCCCTGCAGAGATCAACGGCCAGCTCATTGGCGGTTCGCTGATTTACTACAACTTCTTCGAGTTCCTCGCAGTTGGGGCTGGCTTTACAGCAGTGTTCCTCCTCCTGGCGATTCCGGAGGAGAAATTCAAGAAAATCCTGGGGGTGAGGAGATGATAGGCTTCCTCTGGAGCCTCGTGGTAATTTCACTCATGACGACACTGCTCATCGGCCTCTACGGAATTGCCAGAAGGCCCAACCTCGTCAAGAAGCTCATAGCACTGACTATCATCGGTGACACCGCGAACCTGCTCGTGGTCATGCTCGGCTACCGCCTGACCTATCCGACGGCTCCCCCGATCCTCCCGAGCCTTGAGAAGAGCGCACTAGGGAGCTTCCTGAGCGCCGCGGTTGACCCTCTCCCCCAGGCGCTGGTGATTACCGCCGTCGTCATTGGAATGGCAGTTAACGTGCTGATAGCCTTCGCAATCGTTCAGATTTACAGGCTCTATGGCACGCTCGACGCGAGGGAAATAGGTGTAAAACGCTCATCGCCGCTGGAGGGTGAGAAGATATGAGGGGTGTGATTCCCACCGCACTGCTCGCGTTCATTACCTACATCCTGTTCACTGGCTCCGCAACGCCCTACGATTTGGCAACTGGAGCCATCATCGCAATTGCCGTAGGACTGCTAGCGGGCAAGTTCCTCGTGAAGAACGACGCTAAAGCGCTGAATCCGGCCAGGTGGCTCTGGCTTGGCGCCTACTTCATCTGGTACATGCTGGTCGCCGAAGTCAAAAGCCACATTGACGTGATGCTCAGAATCATTACAGGAAACGTCGAGCCCGGAATAGTCAAAGTGCCTATCGACGTGAAGACCGAGTACGCCAAGACCCTCGTGGCGAACTCCATAACCAACACGCCCGGAACCGTTGTGGTGGACATGGACGAGAAGTACCTCTACGTGAACTGGATTGACACGAGCACGGAAGACCCAGAAGAAGCTAGAAGTGAGATCTCCGCCGACTTTGAGAAATACGCGAAGAAAATATTCGAGTGAGGTGGTGAAAAATGGACATCGTGGGACTCACCCCTGTGATACCAATACTCTTCGCCTTTGCTCTCCCGCTCACGTCAATAATAGTCAAGGGCAACAGGAAGGTGACTCAAGCTTACGCCCTAATAGGCACGGGCTTGACTTTACTCGCCTCCTACGAGCTTTTCAGACAAGTTTATAACTCCAGCAAGCCTTTAATCTACACTTTCGGCGGTTGGGCCGCCCCAGTGGGAATAATATATGAAGTTGACAGGATGAGCGCCCTCTTCGCCCTGGTTACTGCCGCGCTAATGTTCCTCATTGCAATCTACAGCTACCGCTACCTGGAGCACGAGGAGGGCTTAGAGTGGTACTACACGCTCTACCTCGGCCTTGAGGCCGGACTGCTGGGCGTTTTACTCACCGGTGACGCCTTCAACCTCTTCGTCATGATAGAGGTCACAAGCATAGCAGCATACGCCCTCGTCATGTTCTACAGGGACAGGGGCGATTCAATCTGCGCCGGTCTGAAGTACGCCTTTATCGGCGCTCTCGGAACGACCATGTACTTCCTCGCGCTTGGGGCACTCTACGGGGCGTTTGGAACATTGAACATGGCCAACTTGAGCGCATTAATCCACGGATTGAGCTTCCCGATAGCGGGCACCACCTACGGCAATATCGCGATAGCTTCAGGCGTTGCCTTGGCCTTGGCAACCTGGGCGTTCCTCATAAAGGCCGCAATAGCCCCGAACCACTTCTGGCTTCCGGAAGCCCACCCAGCAGCGCCGAGCCCAATCTCAGCCGTACTCTCTGGACTGGTCGTCAACGTCGGAATTTACGCACTCATTAGATTCCTCTACACGGTCTACGGCGGCGAAGTCAGCGGTTCGCTCGGTGGGGTTATCCACACCCTCAGCGTTATCCTGATAGTCCTGGGTGCGGTTTCGGCACTCTTCGGTGCCCTCATGATGAACGTCCAGCGCGACGTGAAGAAGCTCATCGCGTATTCAACGGTAATGCACATGGGTTATCTGGCGATGGCGGTTGGCGTTGGAACCCAGCTGGCACTTCAGGCAGCGGCTTTCCACATCATTAACCACGCAATCGCCAAGGCCCTCCTCTTCCTCGCGGCGGGTGCCTTTATCCACGCGGTCGGCTCAAGGGACATCTCAGACCTGGCAGGCCTCGGCAGGCAGATGCCCGTTGCCACCTTCGGCCTGGCCATAGCAACCCTCAGCCTCGTCGGAATCCCGCCATTCAACGTGTTCTTCAGCAAGTTACTGCTCTTCAACGCCTTCATGGAGGAGAGCCCTGCCCTGGCCCTGGTCCTCGTGCTGAGCTCTGTGATTGCACTGGTGGCTTACGTTAGAGTGTTCCAGGAGATCTGGCTCGGCAAGCCCAAGGAGAAGGCGACCGTCAGGGAGTATGGCAGCATGAGCGGGGTTCTGCTGATACTGGCAGTCACCTGCCTGCTGCTTGGACTCTTCGCACCATACATCATCGAACACTACATCAACCCCGCTGTAAGCCAGGCCATGGACTACAAGCTCTACATCCAGACGGCACTGGAATACGCGGCAAAGCTGAAGATGGGCCTTTAATCCTTTTTTTATATTCTTCAGGCACACTAAAGCACCAACGTGGAGGGAAGGAATTGATCGGAGCGGTTCTAGCGGGAGGCAGGTCAAAGCGCTTTGGTGGAAACAAACTTCTGTACAGAATTGACGGAAAGCCATTGATCCTTCATACAATTGAGAGACTTGAATCAGCGGATGAAATAGACGAGATTGTTATTGTTGCTTCCCCCGAAAACGCTGAAAAGCTGAAAACCTTTGGCTACCAGGTTCTCGTTGATGAGCTTCTCGTTGGCCCAATTGGAGGTATATTTATGACCCTATGCCTTGGGGATTCTTTCGTTGTTGCAGGAGATATGCCCACGCTCGTCCCGGAGTTCATCGACTACATAGTCCGCGAATTCAAGAAGAGTGGAAAGGCCGCCTGTGTTCCACGCTGGAGCAATGGGTACATAGAACCCCTTCACGCGGCGTATTCTAAAGACTTCCGGAAGGTCCTTGAGGAGCAGATATCCCGCGGGGAGTACATGATAAAGAAGGCTATAGAAAAAATCAACACCTGCCATCTGCCGATAGAGGAGCTCCCGGCGGAGTGGAGGGAGAGTTTCTTCAATGTGAACAGAAAAGAGGACCTACGAAAACTCGGCGTTTTTGAACCTTTGGTTTAAAACGGGGCGTTGCATACTTTTATTTTCAATTCTAAGCTTCAAAAAACTCTTTTAAAAGCGGGCGCCCAATTACCCCTTGGAAGGCGGGTAAACAAAACCGTAAAATAGTGTTTAGAACCAAACGTTGGGGTGGGAGAAATATGGCATTCATTGCAGCTTTCGTGTGGTGTTACATCCTGTGGCTGGTCCTCACCGCAGGAAGCAACGGGATGCTGTGGAGCGCAGAAGAACTCATCGCAGGAGTTATATTCTCGGCAATCGTGGCCTACGCTACCAGAAACATCATCGGCGAGAAAGCCGGAAGATTCCTCAACCCAGTAAAATGGATAGAGTTCACAATCTACTCCATCGGCCCGCTCTTCTGGGGCATGGTCAAGGCCAACTTCGACGTTGCTTACCGTGTCATTACCGGCAAGATAAAGCCCGGCATCGTCCGCATCCCGGTCGACTTAGAAAACGACGCCCAGTACACGATAATGAGCAACTCGATAACCCTCACGCCAGGAACCCTCACGATAGATGCCTGCCCAGAGGAGAAGGCCCTCTACGTCCACTGGATAAACGTGACGGACCCACACCCGGAGAGCTCGGAGCCAGTAGCGGGCCCCTTTGAAAAATGGGCAAGGAGGTTAGGAAGATGATAGCGCCGGTGTTCTTCTACTCAGCCCTAATAATAATGGTCGGAGCCTTCATCGCGGTGCTTAGGGTTCTCCTTGGCCCCACCGTTCCGGACAGGGTCGTCGGCGTTGACACGCTCAACACGCTCGTAGTGGCAGGAATGGTCCTCCTCGGAGCGGCCTACGACAGGACGATTTACATTGACATCGCGATAGTCTACGCCATTCTGAGCTACATCGGAACCCTCGCCATAGCGAGATACCTACAGGGGGGATTGAAATGACCGATTACGTGACCTATCTGATCTACGCATTCCTCGGCATTAACATAGCCTTCAACCTGCTGGGCAGCTTCGCCCTCCACAGGTTCCCCGACGTGTACACCAGACTTCACGGTGCGACCAAGTGCACTACCTTTGGTACCATATTCGCGGTTTTGGCAGTGGTAGTTCACGCGTTAAACGAGCTCAGAATAACCGGCGATCCAAAGTACCTCCAGATGACCCTCCACAGCGTCGTCGCTTTGATAGCCCTCCTGCTGACGAACCCAACTGGAGCCCACGCCATAGCCAAGGCCGCCCATCTCAGCGGTGTGAAGCCTGCACAGGCCGTCGTAGACGCCTATGAGGAAAAGCTCCGGGGTGGTGCGGAATGAACGTCCTCACCGTGGATGCCATTATTCAGTTCGGAATCCTGATCGGCATACTGGTCACGGCTTACCTCACAATAACATTTAGGGACCTGCTGAGCGCGGCTTTAGCTTCGGCTGCGATGAGCCTTCTCCTCAGCTTAGAGTTCTACATGCTCCACGCCCCTGACGTCGCTATAGCCGAAGCGGCCGTCGGAGCCGGCGTGGTTACCGCCATAGTGGTGTATGGAATTGCAAAGACCGAGAGATGGGAGCGTGAGGCACCATGAGGAGGAGTTTAGCCTTCCTCTCACTGCTGTTCATCCTCGGTGTCCTCCTCTACGTGGCCAATCCCGACTACGGCCTCAAGTTCGGCCTCGGGGGCGACGATTGGAAGAACATGCGCTACACCGACGACTACTACATCACCCACGGAGTTAACGAGACCGGTGGAACCAACATAGTTACGGACATAGTCTTTGACTACCGTGGCTACGACACCCTCGGAGAGGCCACAGTCCTTTTCACTGCCATAGCAGGGGCAGTTGCCCTCATGAGACCCTGGAGGGGTGATGAGGATGAAGAGTAACGACATGGGACTCATAGTCAAAACCATGGCGAGGACAACAATACCTCTCATAGGGATATTCGGCGTCTACATCGTTTCACATGGGCACCTCACCCCAGGCGGTGGCTTCCAGGGTGGAGCAACAATAGCCGGTGCAGGAGTGCTCCTCCTGCTGGCCTTTGGACTGAGTGAGATGAGGAAGAGGTACAACCACAAGGTTTACTCAGTCCTCGAGAGCATCGGTGGCCTCACCTTCCTCGGCGCAGCGATGCTCGGTTTCAGCGTGGCGTTCTTCTACAACACGCTGTGGCACAACGGGCCCGTCCTCAACGGCCAGCCTGGAACGCTCCTCTCGGCTGGATACCTACCGATAATGAACCTGGCGGTAGGGCTGAAGGTCTTCGCGGGACTGGTGAGCGCTCTGGCGGCCATAGCGGCCTACAGGAGGTGGAAGGAATGATACCCCTCCAGTTCATCACGGCCTTCCTGATGGTGTTCCTCGGGATATACGCCTTCCTTTACAAGCGCAACCTAATCAAGCTCATCCTGGCCCTCAACGTAATCGATTCAGGCATACACCTGCTCCTCATAAGCCTCGGCTACCGTATGGAAGTCGGGAAGCTCTCGACTGCACCAATCTACACTGGCTACGAGACTCTCGAAGGGACTCCAATGGTAGGGCCCCTGCCACAGGCGCTGGTTCTCACGAGCATAGTCATCGGAGTCTGTGTCCTTGCTCTTGCTGTGGCCCTCACGATAAACGCCTACAGGCACTACGGAAGCCTTGACGTTAACAAGCTCAGGAGGTTGAGAGGATGATGCTCCCGTTCCTCATCGTAATCCCCCTCTTCGGAGCGTTCTCGATGCCAATAGTGAGCCTGCTCGGAAGAAAGGCCAGGGAAGCGTGGGCCGTCATTGTGAGCCTCGCAACACTGGGAGTAGCTGGGGCAGTGTTCTACGACATCTGGAGCACGAAGAAAGTTCTAGTCTACACCCTTGGCGCCAAAAGCCCGCTCGGGCAGGGCGTTGACTTTCCAATCAGGATCGTCTGGGAAGTTGACCTACTCGGCGCGATAATGATCCTAATCGTGACCTTCGTGGCCTTCATGGCAATACTCTACTCCATTGGCTACATGAAGCACGACACCGGCCTGGAGAAGTACTACACCCTGATACTCATCCTCGAGCTCGGAATGCTTGGCATAGTGATGACGGGCGACCTCTTCAACTTCTACGTCTTCCTGGAGATAATGAGCATAGCCAGCTACGCCCTCGTTGCCTTCAGGACTGACACCTGGGAGGGCATCGAGGCTGGCATAAAATACATGTTCGTCGGCTCGATCGCGAGCTCGTTCATACTCCTAGCTATAGCGCTCCTCTACGGCCAGTACGGAACGCTGACAATGAGCTACCTCGCGGCCAAGATGGCCGAGAACCCGACAGTTGTTGGCAAAGTCGCCCTCAGTCTCTTCATAGCCGGCCTGCTCTTCAAGAGCGGTGCTTCACCAGTCCACATGTGGCTCGCAGATGCCCACCCGGCAGCGCCCAGCCCAATAAGCGCGATGCTCTCTGGCCTTGTCATAAAGGCGGGTGGAACCTACGCCCTCGCGAGGATACTCTTCAGCATCTACGGGACGAGCGTTGGCATGAAGACCGTCGGATGGGTAATCATCGTTTTCGCCTGCATAACCCTCATCGTCGGGAACGCCATGGCCGTGATACAGACGGACATAAAGAGGCTTCTCGCCTATTCCAGTGTCGGGCAGATAGGCTACATCCTCCTTGGAATCGGAATAGGACTGGCCGCCTACGGAACCAACGCGGGTGAGATAGCCCTGGCTGGAGCGATATACCACACGGTCAACCACGCCCTCATGAAGGCCCTCCTCTTCCTTGTCGCAGGAGCGGTCATCCACGAGCTCGGAACGAGGAACCTCAACGAGCTGAGCGGAATAGCGAAAACCATGCCAAAGACAACCTTTGCCTTCCTGATAGGTGCCGCGGCCATCATAGGTATGCCGCCCCTCAACGGCTTCGCGAGCAAGTGGCTCATCTATGAAAGCTCAGCAATATTCAACCCCGTGCTCGGTGCGATAGCCATAATCGGAACAGCCTTCTGTACCGCCGCATACGTAAGGGTGCTCTACACCTTCTTCGGAAAGCCCAGCGAGAGGGTCATGGAGGCAAAGGACCCAGAGGGATCCATGCTCCTGCCAATGATCATTCTAGTGCTGGCAATAATCGTTATGGGTCTCTTCCCGTGGCAGATAAGCGAGAAAATCATGATTCCAGCGGTTGACATGCTCAAGGATCAAGTCCACTACATAACCGCCGTTATACCCAACTTCATAGGAGGTGCCTGAAATGTTCGGCTACTGGGATGCCCTTTATTTCGTCTTCATCTTCATCATCGGACTCATCTTAGCGTGGCTGCTCGAGAGGTGGGCCGCTAAATCCGGCATGGGGACGAGGGAAGTCGGAGAAGGGACGAAGATATTCATCAGCGGTGAGGACCCTGACAAGGTAATCCTGGGCTTCGAGCACCTTGAGGGCCACTACACGGGCAGGAACGTCATGTGGGGACTGACCTACTCCCTCAAGAAGCCACTCTCGGCCTTCCAGCGGGAGCACACCGGCCTGCTGACGGACTACGCGGGGTACCTGATCATAACGGCGGCCTTTGTAATAGCCGTGGTGCTGATATGGGGGTGAAATGAATGGCGATCAAGGTTCCGGCCAATAGAGAGACAAAGGAAACTTCCGAGCGCGAGAGGCTGGAAAAGCGCATAGCCCAGCTCTGCCGCTTTATTGGGCGCTCTCCCTGGGTCTTCCACGTGAACAGCGGCAGCTGCAACGGCTGCGACATTGAGATTATCGCCGTACTGACGCCGCGCTACGATGCCGAGCGCTTTGGAGTTAAGCTCGTCGGCTCACCGAGGCACGCTGACATACTGCTCGTCACCGGGCCAGTGACCGACCAGAGCCTGGAGAGGGTAAAGCTCGTCTACGAGCAGACACCAGAGCCAAAGGTCGTAATGGCAATTGGAGCGTGCCCAACGGGCGGAAGTGTGTTCTACGAGAGCCCGTTCATTAACGCACCGCTCGACAGGGTCATACCCGTTGATGTCTTTGTCCCCGGCTGCCCACCGAGGCCAGAGGCGATACTGCACGGAGTTGTTTTAGCACTGGAGAAGCTCGCGCTTCAAATCAAGGGGGAACTCCCAGAGGAGGGTGAGGAGTAATGGATGAAGCTCACACCGTTATTGAGGCTCCCAAGGAGCCAACGAAGGAAGAGAAGGTTGTAGAAGCCATAAAATCTCGCTTCCCCAACGTTGAGGCAGAGATTAGAGAGAACAAGCTGGGCAGAAAGAGAATCTGGGTAAGGGTGAGCAGGGAGGACTATAAACCACTTATGGCTTTCCTGATGGAGCTCGACCCCCAGGCCCACTACTCCATAGGCATAGAGCAGGACTTCGGCGATTCCCTGGGCTTCATGAGCCACCTGACGCTGTTTTACGAAGACGACCCGGCTGTTTCCCTGCTCGTGGAGGTCAAGGTGCCAAAGGACGACCCAACGTTGCCAGACATAAGCGACATCTTCCCCATAGCCCTCCAGTTCGAGAGGGAAGTTATGGAAATGGTCGGCCTTGACTTCGAGGGAGCCCCTGACAAGAGGAGGCTGTTCCTCCCAGAGGACTTCCCAGAGGGAATCTACCCGCTCAGGCTCGACGAGAAGGGAATCAGCGAGGAGATGGTCAAGAACGCAGGGCACCCGTACCTTCTGCGCAGAGGGGGTGGTAAGCCATGACCGAGCGCGTTGAATACTGGGTCAAGATACCCTTCGGTCCAATTCATCCCGGTTTAGAGGAGCCCGAGAAGTTCATACTCACCCTCGATGGCGAAAGAATAGTCGATGTGGACGTTAAGCTCGGATACAACCTCAGGGGACTCCAGTGGATAGCCATGAGGAGGAACTACGTCCAGATAATGTACCTCGCCGAGAGGATATGCGGCATATGTTCCTTCTCCCACAACCACACCTACGTCAGGGCAGTGGAAGAGGCGGCCGGAATAGAGGTTCCAGAGAGGGCCGAGTACATAAGGGCCATCATCGGCGAGCTGGAGAGAATCCACTCCCACCTCCTGAACCTCGGAGTGATGGGTCACGACATAGGCTACGACACGGTTCTCCACCTGACGTGGCTCGCGAGAGAAAGGGTCATGGACGTACTCGAGGCGGTGGCCGGAAACAGGGTGAACTACTCCATGGTAACCATCGGCGGCGTCAGGAGGGACATTGACGAGAAGAGGAAGCGCTTAATCCTTGACATGATAAAGTACTACCGCGAGGTTATGCCCCAGATAGAGGAAGTCTTCCTCCATGACCCAACGATAGAGGCGAGGTTCAGGGACTGCGCGGTCATAAGCAAGCGCGTTGCCATGGAGCAGGGAGCCGTTGGGCCGACAGCGAGGGGAAGTGGAATCAGGGACGACGCGAGGTGGAGTGAGAGACTCGGCGTTTACCCAGACCTGGGAATAAAGCCCATCATGCCGCAGGACGTTACTGGGGAGAGGCCCCACGGAGATGTCTTCGACAGGATTGCGGTGAGAATCGGCGAGCTCTGGCAGAGCCTTGAGCTCATCGAGCATGCACTGGACCAGATGCCCGACGGAAAGATAAAGACCTTCCCGAAGGACAACGTTCTCGCCGCCAAGCTGAGGATTCTCGTGGACGGAGAAGGGATTGGAAGGTACGAGGCACCAAGGGGAGAGCTGGTTCACTACGTCCGCGGAAAGAAGGGCTCGGATAAGCCGCTCCGCTGGAAGCCGAGGGAGCCGACCTTCCCGAACCTCTTCGCAGTAGCCAAGGGAGTCATCGGCGACCAGGTGGCCGACTTCGTCGTTGCCGTCGCTTCAATAGACCCGTGCCTCAGCTGTACCGACAGGGTCGCGGTAGTCAAGGACGGAAAGAAGAGAATCCTCACTGAGAGGGACCTGCTGAGGGAGTCAATAAAGAAGACGCGCGAGATAAACCCCGAGATAAAGGGAGACCCGACACCCATAGGTCTGGGCTGCTCGAGGTGATGAGGATGGACATCATGACGGGCGTCGTTTACCCAGTTGCAGGTTTGGTGGGCCTTTATATCTTCGTCTCATTAGCTTCGCTCATCTGGGAAGGAATAGACAGGAAGCTCGTTGCCAGAATGCAGCGCAGGGTCGGGCCGCCGCTGCTCCAGCCACTCTACGACTTCTTTAAGTTGGCGAGCAAGGAGACCATAATTCCAAACACGTCAAACTTCATGTTCAGGGCCGCCCCAGTACTGAGCCTCGCCACGGCCATAGCGCTCCTCGCTTACACACCCCTGGGCTTCGAGCCGATTTTGACGAGCAAGGGCGACGTCATAGTCTTCATCTACCTCCTTGCCCTCCTCAGCCTCTTCAAGATACTCGGAGCGATAAGCTCAGGCAACCCCTACGCAAAGATAGGAGCCGCGAGGGAAGCCGCCATAATGGTCTCAAGGGAGCCTGCGATGATGCTGGCAGTGTTCGCAATAATGTGGCGCCTCGGCAAGCTCGGCATTGAAAAGCCATTCAGCATGAGTGTCTTCTACCAGCACAACATATGGGAGATAGGAACCCCAATGAGCTTCGTTGGAGCTCTGATACTGCTGTACGTATTCATCGTATGGTTGGCGAGCGAGATAGAGGTGGGATACTTCAACATCCCAGACGCGGAGGAAGAGATAGCCGAGGGACTGCTCGTCGAGTACAGTGGAAGGTATCTGGCTTTATTCAAGCTGACCAAAGCCCTAAAGGCCTTCATAAGCGCCAGCTTGGTAGTGGCCATATTCTTCCCATGGGGAATATCGGGCTATCTCGGACTGACTGGCTATGCCGCGACCATAGCAGACCTGCTCTTCCACACGCTCAAAGTGTTCCTCCTGCTCTTCGCAGTGCAGAGCATCTTCAGGGCAACGACGGGAAGGCTCAAGGTCACCCAAGCGGTGAGCTTCCTCTGGGGCAGGGTCTTTGCTGCATCTCTCCTTGGCTCCCTCCTCATAGCCATGGAGGTGATAATGTGAGGCTCTCACCGCTCATCCCAACGGTCCTCAGGAACCTTGCAAAGAAGCCAGCCACCAACCTCTTCCCCAAGGTGGAGCCGGTTCCAGTTCCAGAGAACTTCAGGGGAAGGCTCATCTACGATGTGGACAAGTGCGTCGGCTGCAGGATGTGCGTTACCGTCTGCCCAGCGGGAGTGTTCGTTTACCTCCCAGAGGTCAGGAAGGTTACCCTCTGGACGGGCAGGTGTGTCTTCTGCAGCCAGTGCGTTGACGTCTGCCCCACCAACGCCCTCAAGATGAGCGACGAGTTCCTCCTAGCGAGCTACGACAAGTACGACGAGAAGTTCATATGGTTCAAGGAGGAGGAAATTGAGGAGCTGAAGAAGAAGCTCGAGGAGCAGAAGAAGGCGAAGGAAGCCGCCAAGAAGGCCGAAAATAAGTGACCTCTCCTTTTCTTCCCTTTGAGCCAATATTTTATCCCTTTTCGAGTTTGCCACCTTTTCTACAGATCGGGCTATTCACACCAAACCTCTAACGGACCACCCATATCGTCAGCACCATCAGGATGTAAGCTATGATGCTAATGACTATGTGAAGCTTGATCCAGAAGTCCCGTCTTTTTGATAGAAAAATCAATGCCCCGCTGAGCATGGCAAAATTCATGAGGGCGAAGGCCATGTAGCCAAGGGTCCCGTGGTCAATCAACTGGAACACCCACTGGGAAGATGTAGAGGGGAGCGCCTTCCGTTTCAAGGATCGCCGCCACGCGGTCGTCATGGAAGGCTCCGACCGCGACCGTTCCAAGGCCAAGAGCGGTCGCCTGAAGGTAGAGGTTCTGACCTATGTGCCCGGCTTCCATGTGGACGTAGCGGACTCCCCTCTCGCCGTAGACATTGGTAGTCCTCTCGTAGAATGCGACGAGAATTATGTCCACAGGCGCATCGCCGACCCACTCCTGGTCAAGGGCAGCGCTCTGGAGCTCGGCCCTGAAGTCTCCAGCTTTGATCATGCTCAGGCTGTGGGTAGAGGGGTCGTAATGGTAAATTCCAGGCTCGAGGCCCTCGACGTTTCCAACAACCACATAGACCTCGAAGGGGTACGTTGCCCCTGCGCTCGGCGCAGAGCGGTAACCTTTTGACCTCAGTGTTATCCCCTGGGCCGCCCAGAGGAGCTGAGAGAGCTGTTCGAGGGTTATAGGATTATCTGTATAGTCCCGGACGCTCCTTCTCTTTACTATGGCCTCCTCAACACTCATCTCGCCGGTTAAGCGCGGCTCTGGAAGTTTAATCTCGCCTTCTCCGAGTCCTCCAGGAAAAGGACGCTTGAAGTAAGGCTTGAAGAGAATGACTAAGGAGGATAGCATAACCATCAGGATCACCAGCCAGGCAGTTCGTCGGCACCACATATTTCTATATTGCAGGCATTCTATTTATAACTCACTCATGGACCTCGAACTTCAGTATCTCCCCTGACTTTAGAACGCTCACCCCTGCTTTCTTTCCGAGAACTTCAACGACAACGAGGAAGTCAGGATTCGTCAAATCGACTTTGGCGCTTAATTCATCGACTATGAGGGCCCCGAGCTCCCGTTCGATTTCCCTCGCGGAGAGCTTTTTGTTTCCCCTCACCTTGGCACGAACGGCGAAAGTGCCCCTCAACCTTTCTCCAGCGATCCCCAGGGCAGCTTTGAATATCTCCTCCCTCCTCGCGGGAACGAGTTCCATGAGGGGTATCACCCTCTGTATCGCCTGCGTCTCGAAGTTCTTCAGCCGTTCGAGGGCTTCTCCCATGGAGAGGGGAGTTTCTGCCAGTAAAACACCGTGCCAGTCGGTTCCCTTAACTCTAACCTTCTCCAGCGCCCACTCCAGCTCGAGTATCGCATCGCCCTCCCGTCCTTGGGGAGCCGTGACGAGCAGAACCGTCATTTTTGCTCACCAATGGGCAAGTTTTTATATTTCACCATCCTAAACTATGCGGTGAGTTAAAATGGAACCCCGCGGCCTTAAGCTTTACCCATACCAGTCATACGAAATATACGGCCTTTCTCGAAACCCCTTTGAGCAGCTCGCAAGCGAAGGAATACAGGACGTCGAGGGCATACACGTCTACCAGGAAATCGACATGCGCCTCCAGATGATAATCTCAGAGGTGCTCGGCAACAAGAGCTCCATAGCGCTGTCTATAGTCGGCCCCCTTGGAATGGGAAAGACCCAGCGCCTCAAGAGCATTGCCAAGGCGATAGAAGAAAACCACGGAAAGGCCATCTACGTCAAGGTCGACACCAACGACATCCTCAAACTCACGCGCGATATCTTCTACGCCCTCAAGCCGCCGAAGAGCAGGACGAACATCTTCCTCGAGAACCTCTCCAGGAAGCTTGGCTTCATAGATAGGCTCGAAAAGATGCTCAGCTCAAGCCAAGAGTACAAGAGCAGGGACATAGCGGAGCTCCTCACGGAGCAGATGAGTAAATATTCCTACTGCGCCCTCCTCCTCGATGAGCTTGAAAACATGCAGACGGCAAGGGAACAGGAGAAGATACAGTTCTTTGAGATGCTGAGGCACTTCATAAGCAACATGCCCAGGGGTTGCATAGTGGCCTTCGCCTGCGTTCCGGAAGCCTACGAAGAGTACACAAAGATATTCCCCGCCTTCTTCATGCGCCTCCACTACGAGTTCAAGCTCAGGCCCATGAGCCTGGATGAAGCCTACGAGCTCGTCAAGAAGAGGCTTAACCGCGTTAGGATACGGGACACGGACGACCCGCTGTATCCCTTCACTGAGGGGGCAATAAAGCTCATCCACGAGCTCGGAAAGGGCAACCCGAGGCAGATTCTAAGGCTCCTCCACTACGTGCTCAGCGAGGCGGCCAAACACAAGTTCGACCCAATAGACGACTACGTGGTTACGACCATCCTTGAGGAGCCGAAGAGCCTGGAGGAGTACCTCACGAGGATTCCCAAGAACTACAAAGACCTCGTTGAGACGATAGTCTTCAAGTTCAACGGCGGGCCGGTAAGCTACATCCAGATAGCCAAGGAAGTCAAGAGGCCTGGAATACAGGTCTATGACCAGCTTAACGAGCTCATAAGGCTCGGCTTCCTGGTCGGCGACCCCAAGGGCAACTACAAGGTTCCAGAATACGTGAGAAAGTTCCTCGAGGAAGATGCAGAAAGGGAGGACGCCAAGGAATGAACTACGAGGAGCACGTGCTGGCGGGGATAATAACCTACCCCCTCGCGGTTGCGGTGGCGTTGCTCCTCAAAAACTACGGCGTCCCCTTCCATTTCACTCCGATAGCGATGATCCTAGGCTACGCTCTCTACGTCCTGGGGAGCGACCTTCCGGACATGGATCATCCAAACGCCCTCATCCACCGCGGGACGAAGCCCATAGTTTCAGTCCTCGTGGGCAGCGTGGTCTACCTGAGAACGGTGGACATGATTCACATAGGGCCGGAGTGGGAGAACGTCATCCTAGCGTGGATCATCGGGGCGGTTGCCGGAGTGGTGGCGTGGTACGGGTTCACCGCAATAATGCCGGGGCACAGAGGGATAGTCCACAGCCTGCTCTTCGCAATGGTGTACGGCCTGCTCGCGTTTGCCTTAGGCGCTTTCGGCCTTGGAATGAGCACGGAGGAGGCCCTCTTCCTCGGCTTCGCAGCGTTCAGCGGCTACACGCTGCACCTGATACTCGACAGGGACGTCTCGCTGGTGTGAAGGAAAGGTTTATCGTTTTAAGGAGCAACTCCCATCGGTGGTTGCATGGATCCGGAGTTGTTCCTTTTCTTCTTCATTCTGTTCATTGTATTAGCCATTATCCTCTGGGGTCACTACCAGGTGGGGACAGCTAAGCAGAGGGCGGAGAGGTTCAGGGAAGCCCTCAGGATTGAGGGAAACGAGCTAATTCTTCCAAAGAGGATGAGGCTCGTTAAGGGGAGGTTCACGCTTAAGGGAAGATGGTCGAGCTCCGGGAGGAGCAGGCACTACAGCATCGAGAGAAAATTCACAGAATCTGAGGAAATCGAGACGGATAGAATAGAGCTGAAGCCCGAAAGGTTCTCTTTGCTGATTAACAAGGCCGAGGAGGCCCTTATAGACGTCCCAGCATACCTTGTCAAAGACCCCGAGTTCGATGGAATCCTCATAATTCCAATAATCCCCTCGTACAGGATAAGCATGGAGAAGACTTCCTTGGAGGTCTCCAAGGACATGGAATTCGCGCACCTTCACCTGGAGACGAACGAGTGGGAAATCCATGGGAGGCTCTACGTTTCCATCCAAAAGAACCGCGGAGCCAAGGTGGAGCTGAAGAAGGAGAAGCCAAAGGTAACGGAGAGGCTAATATACACGAAGGAAGGGGGCGACTTCGAGAGGAAGTTCCTGAGGGAGAAGCTCATCGTAATCTCAGACAGACGCGTTGCAGACCCGAGGAGCTTTAAGCGGGCCCTCAAAAGGGAAGTTCTCCTCGAGGGACACGGAGAATACACCGTCGAGCTGACCCTCGACGTTCCGTTGGGGAGCGATGTCCATGATAAAACCCCAATCATCGTCGAGCAAGGCGATGAGACGCCCGAGGGAGAGGTAAAGGTCTGGGCGGTAATATGACCAAATACACACTAGTGGGCAATAATGCTTTTAAATAACCCATGTTAGCTAAGCCAGGAGGTGAGGTATATGTTCAGTCTGGGAGGATTTTCACGCGGAGGCGAGTACGAGAAAAAGACCTGGGACGTGCTCATCATAGGAGCGGGACCGGCTGGCTTCACCGCAGCGATATACGCGGCACGCTTCGGACTGGAGACGCTGATAATCAGCAAGGACCTCGGCGGAAACATGGCACTGACGGACCTCATAGAGAACTACCCCGGCTTCCCGGAGGGCATCAGCGGCTCGGAATTAACCAACAGGATGCACGAGCACGTCAAGAAGCTCGGCGTTGAGATAATCTTCGACGAGGTCGAGAGGATAGACCCAACGGACTGTGCCTACTACGAGGGCCCGTGCAAGTTCGTGGTCAGGACCAAGAACGGAAAGGAGTACAAGGGCAGAACCGTAATCATAGCCGTCGGAGCCGCTCCGAGGAAGCTCAACGTTCCAGGCGAGGCCGAGTTCACCGGCAGGGGAGTCAGCTACTGTGCCACCTGCGACGGCCCGCTCTTCAAGGGCAAGAAGGTAATAGTTGTGGGCGGCGGAAACACCGCTTTGCAGGAGGCCCTCTACCTGAAGAGCATCGGTGTTGACGTCACTCTCGTCCACAGGCGCGACAAGTTCAGGGCCGACAAGATACTACAGGACAGGTTCAAGGAGAGCGGCATTCCAACGATACTCAACACCGTCGTTACGGAGATTAAGGGAACCAACAAGGTCGAAGCGGTGAGGCTCAAGAACATCAAGACCGGCGAGGAGACGGAGATGGCCGTTGACGGTGTCTTCATCTTCATAGGCTACGAGCCGAAGACCGACTTCGTCAAGCACCTCGGCATAACCGACGAGTACGGCTACATTCCGGTTGATATGCACATGCGCACCAAGGTCAAGGGCATCTTCGCTGCTGGAGACATCACCAACGTCTTCAAGCAGATAGCGGTAGCGGTTGGCCAGGGTGCCATAGCGGCGAACTCAGCGAAGGAGCTCCTCGAGGAGTGGAACGGGAAGAGCCTGGAGTGAGCATTTTTCTTTATTTGTTCCATTTGAACTCAGTTCTTGAGGAATGAAGTAGTCTGTATACATCGGCATTTATCAAGGGATTTCTCCGAAAATTCTTCGACCAAAAGTGTTCATTGATGAACATAGAATTATATAGGGGGAGTTCCTTCTCCCATCGGTGATTCATGATGGCGATTAGGCCAAATGTTAAGGAGCTCCCCGGGCCGAAGGCTCAGGAGATAATAAAGAAGAACTTCGAGGCTCTGGCAGTTACCACCCAGGACCCCGAGACCCTCCCAATAGTCATCGACCATGGTGATGGCATACTCGTCTACGACGTCGATGGAAACGTCTTCTACGACTTCGGAAGCGGCGTCGGTGTTCTCAACGTCGGCCACGTCCACCCGCGCGTAGTTGAGGCCGTCAAGAGGCAGGCCGAGAAGTTCACTCACTTCGCTCTGAACGACTTCTTCTACGAGAACGCTGTCATACTCGCCCAGAAGCTTGCCGAACTGGCTCCAGGCGACTTCCCAAAGAAGGTCGTCTACCAGAACAGCGGTGCGGAAGCCAACGAGGCCATGATGAAGCTCGTCAAGTACGGCACCGGCAGGAAGAGGTTCATAGCCTTCTATCACGCCTTCCACGGCAGGACCCAGGCCGTTCTGAGCTTGACCGCGAGCAAGTGGGTCCAGCAGGAGCGCTTCTTCCCGACCATGCCCGGCGTCGAGCACGTACCCTATCCGAACCCCTACAGGAACCCCTGGCACATCGACGGCTATGCCGAGCCGGACGAGCTCGTTAACAGGGTAATCGAGTTCATCGAGGAGTACGTGTTCAGGCACGTTCCACCCGAAGAGGTTGGCGCCATAGTCTTCGAGCCCATCCAGGGTGAGGGCGGCTACGTTGTCCCGCCGAAGAACTTCTTCAGGGAGCTCAAGAAGCTGGCTGACAACTACGGAATACTCCTAGCTGACGACGAGGTTCAGATGGGCGTCGGAAGGACGGGCAGGTTCTGGGCCATTGAACACTTCGATGTTGCCCCGGACACCATCCAGTTCGGAAAGGCCATAGGCGGTGGAATTCCGCTCGCTGGTGTCGTCCACAGAGCAGATATCGCCTTCGACAAGCCAGGAAGGCACGCCTCGACCTTCGGCGGCAACCCAGTGGCAATAGCGGCCGGAATAGAGGTGGTGGAGATAGTCAAGGAGCTCCTCCCGCACGTCCAGGAGGTCGGCGACTATCTCCACAAGTACCTCAAGGAGTTCGAGGAGCACTATGAAGTCATCGGCGACGCCCGCGGTCTCGGACTTGCCCAGGCGGTCGAGATAGTCAAGAACAAGGACACCAAGGAGAAGAATCCAGGGCTGAGGGACAGAATCGTCAAGGAGGCCGTCAAGCGCGGGCTTATTCTCCTCGGCTGCGGCGACAACAGCATAAGGTTCATCCCGCCACTCATCATAACCAAGGAAGAGATAGACGTGGCAATGGAGATCTTCGAGGAGGCCCTCAAGGCCGCTCTCAAGTGAATCTCTTCTTCCCAAACTTTTTTATAAAGTTGTAATTGAACTCTCCAGGTGGTAAGCCATGGCAGACCTAACTGAGATGCTCAAGCCTTACGTACCCTACGTGCTCGGAGGAGCAATCATAGTCTACCTCGCCTACCTCTGGGCCAACAGGAAGAAGTTCAGGAGCGCCAACGTGATGGCGATATCGGCGATGATGGCGGCAGTTGTCGGCGTTACAACGGCCTTCGTCACGGTAACGATTCCTGCCACCGGGGGCTACCTCAACTTCGGTGACACGATGGTCATGTTCGCGGCGATGGTTTTTGGGCCAGTGGTTGGAGTCTTCGCGGGTGGAGTCGGTTCGGCCCTGGGGGATGTCCTAGCCGGCTACCCAGGATGGGCGCCGATAACGCTCGTAGTCAAGGGACTCGAGGGCTTAGCTGTCGGATACCTCGCCAAGAGAAGCGACAACGTCTCAACCCTCGTCATCGCGGGCATCGTCGGCGGAATAATCATGATATCAGGATACTTCCTCTTCGAGGCCTACATGTTCGGAGTCGTGGCGGCTTATCAGGAAGTGCCGGCAAATATCGTTCAGGCCGTTACCGGAGTGCTCGTTGGCACGGGACTTGCACAGGCAATAAAGAAGAGATATCCGGAAGTCGAGGATCTCATTTAAACTTCCAACCTCTTTATTTCTTCCCACATTTTGTTCTCTTCAAGCAGGGGTTCCACGGAGATTCTCCTTGATGCCCGCTTTATCTGGCCGAGATACTTGGAGTCCGCGACGACTGCATCGTAGCCCAGCTCTTCTATCCTGTAAATCTTGAGCCCGCATTGACTCAGAAATTCGGCTGAGTGCTTCAAAAATCCCGGGCCAACGAGGAGAATGTCAGGCTCGAGGCCCTCCGTCTTAAGTTCCTGGATGGCCCTCTGGAGGATATCCCTAACTTCCTGCACTCCTTGCCCCCTCCGCGATTTTTACACCGCTCGAGGTTCCGATCCTGTTCGCACCGGCCTCTATCATGGCAAGGGCCTGCTCGTAGGTTCTGATTCCTCCAGATGCTTTGACACCCATCTCTGGGCCGACTACCTTCCTCATCAGCCTGACGTCCTCTACCGTTGCCCCACCGGTTCCAAAGCCCGTGGAGGTCTTAACAAAGTCCGCTCCAGCCTCCTTCGCCAGCTCACAGGCCTTAACCTTCTCTTCCTCGCTCAGATAGCAGGTCTCGATGATGACCTTCACTATCGCCCCCCTCTCGTGGGCGACCTTCACGACTTCTTCTATGTCCTTTTTGACGTAGTCGTAGTTTTTGTCCTTCAGCGCGCCAATGTTTATCACCATATCCAGCTCATCGGCACCGTCCTCAAGGGCTTTCCTCGCCTCGAAGACCTTCACCTCGGTGGGTGTTGCCCCCAGGGGGAAGCCTATGACCGTCGCGACTTTGACACCGCTCCCCTTGAGCCGCTCTTTGGCTAGCTTAACACGGTAAGGGTTGACGCAGACGGCGTAGAAGCCGTACTCCTTTGCTTCGTCGCAGAGCTTGATTATGTCCTCCTCAGTAGCGTAGGGCTTAAGGTTGGTGTGGTCTATGTACTTGGCAACATCAATCTCATGGGCCATCGGTACCACCTGATACTACCAACGGTGAAAGGTATTTTAGACCTTTTCCCCCAGAAATGAGAACTCTACCGGAAAATCCACGGCCTCTTTTTGGAGCTTAGCCAAGCTTTAAGCGTTTTTCCGAGCATCCGTAAAAATATTCACTATTCCAGAGACATCCCAACAAAGGTTTCGAAGGGGCTTCGTTTCCACTGGAAAAGTTCAAAAATGAAACTCAAAAAGGCCCTCTCCAGACCACTAGTCCCTCAGGGCTTTTAAGGACTCTATGAACCGCTTTCCCACTTCTTCCTCTCCAAAAATGGGCTCCTCTTCACCGTTAACTATGCGCTCAAGTGTTTCCACGGCATTGTCCCAGAGCTCTTCGAAGCTGGAACCTCCCTCGATAGGGTTCCTTAACACGTGCCACTTTCCGTTCTCGTAGTCGTAGACGATTATCCTTGGTATGTAGTCCAAGTCCATGAAAGTGTTGTCCAGACTCAGCTCCACCCTAAAGCCATCCAGCTCGAGAAAACCCTCTTCACGAAGCCGTCTTTTCCAGTCCATGGTGAAAAGTTGGAGATGAGGTTTAAAAGCTCACCTCTTCCGCAGGAGGACAGCCAACGACAGCCCAACGATTAAGGCGGGACCACATATCCCGCCGTTTGGTGAACTCTCCGTCGACGTGGTAGCATCTGTGGATGGAGGCTGGGTTATTGTTGGACCAACATAGGCCGTTCCGTTTGGAAGGTCGTAGGTGGGTGCCTTATCGGTGATGCACCTGACCAGCATGGGGTTGGAGCTCTCATCGTACGGTATCCACGCGTAGGTGCCGTTCTTCGTCTCGTACCAGCCAATGTGGGAGTTCGGCCCAGCCTTCCCCGGCTTTGCAATTTTTGCTATCGCCGCTATGTCTTCGTCACTCATCTCCAATACGCCGTTCTCCCGCAGCCACTGGAGCTCGACCTTCACCGCCTCGGAGAAGTTCACCTCGGAGGGATCAACCACAGGAACGAGCCTTCCACTCATGGGTTCCATGAATGTCAGCGCCGGGTTGCAGTCAACACCAAAGGCCAAGAGAAAATCCTTAACGGCGGCTTCAACCTCTCCAGGCTCCATGTCGTAAGCTTCAACCTCCACCCTCACGGGACCCGCCCGGATAACTTTCTCAGGATCAATCCCGTGCTCCCTCAGGCAGGATTCAAATGCCGGGTTCGGCTTCCAGGTGCAGACTCCGTTCAGGCAGCCGCAGGAGGTCATCCCGAGGCAGCTGTACCACTCACGGTAGACGCAGGGAGTCACTATCTTGGACGCCTCAGCCCTTAGCGCGCAGACTTCCCCAGAACAGCCACCCGTGGCGCAGTCGGCATCAGTTGTGCACTCTCCACCGCTCAGCGGCGTCAGTGTTATTGTTACGTTGCCTCTGGTGAAAGTTAAGTTGTCCTCAGTTCTCCAACCGTCTTCCCTCAGCTTTTCGAGGGCTTCACCCGTTATCAGAAGGGAAGCGTTGAATGCCGTTTGGCTTACCCCAACATCTCTCCACTCCATCGGAATCTCCATCCTGAGGTGGGGACCGTCGCTGGCGTTCCAGAGGATGACAGCGAGCCTTTTGTCGTAGTGCGAGCGGTAGATGAAAGTGCCGTTTTCAATCAGTGCGTTGTGGAGGGCGGCAAATGGTGGATACGGCCTGTAAACTATCCCCGGCTTGTTAAGAACAACCTCCACGGCGTAGGCATCAGCAGGACTCATGCAGGCCCAAGCGAGCGGAGTGAATGCAAACATCAGCAGGACAGCAAGAACTAACACATTTTTCATTCTCTCACCAGCAATTAATTGTCCTCAAAATATATACGCCTATCTATCTCTTCAGCAAGGTTCGAAGCTAAAAGCTTTATATGGTGGGCGGCCAATATCACCCGAGGTGATTGCTATGGAGAATCCCTTTGAGATAACTGCCGTTATAGCAAGGGAGATACTCGACAGCAGGGGAAACCCGACTGTCGAGGTCGAAGTCTACACGCCGATAAGCATGGGAAGGGCGGCCGTTCCGAGTGGCGCTTCCACCGGAACCCACGAGGCCCTTGAGCTTCGCGACGGAGGAAAGCGCTACCACGGGAAAGGTGTTAGAAGGGCAGTCGAGAACGTAAACAAGATAATCGCCCCCGAGCTCATCGGAATGGACGTCACCTGGCAGAGAGACATCGATATGCTCATGCTCGAGCTCGACGGCACCGAGAACAAGAGCAACCTCGGTGCAAACGCTATCCTCGGCGTTTCTCTGGCCGTTGCTAAGGCCGCCGCCAACGCCCTCGGCCTTCCGCTTTACCAGTACATAGGCGGAACCAACGCCTACGTAATGCCCGTTCCAATGAGCAACGTCATCAACGGCGGCGTTCACGCTGGAAACGAGCTCGACTTCCAGGAGTTCATGATAATGCCCGTTGGTGCAGCCTCCTTCAGGGAGGCCATAATGTGGGTCAGCGAGACCTACCACGTTCTTAAGAGCGTCATAGCCGAGAAGTACGGCAAGGGTGCAATAAACGTTGGAGACGAGGGTGGCTTCGCACCGCCAATGAAAGAGGTTACCGAGCCCCTCGAGACCCTCATAAAGGCCATCGAGGAGGCTGGCTACAAGCCCGGCGACGAGATTGCCCTGGCTATAGATGCCGCATCCAGCGAGTTCTACCACCCGGACATCGGCAAGTACGTCGTTGCCGGCAAGGAGTACACGAGGGAAGAGCTCGTTGACCTCTACAAGGAGCTCGTCTCGAGCTATCCGATAGTTTCCATCGAGGACCCGTTCCAGGAGGAGGACTGGGAGGGCTTCAAGCTCATCACCAAAGAGCTCGGCGGCAAGATACAGATAGTCGGCGACGACCTCTTCGTCACCAACCCGAAGAGGATAAGGAAGGGCATCGAGATGGGTGCCGCCAACGCGCTCCTCCTCAAGGTCAACCAGATTGGAACGCTGAGCGAGGCCATAGATGCCGCCTACACAGCCTTTAGGGCTGGCTACGGCGTCGTCGTCTCCCACAGGAGTGGAGAGACCGAGGATGCTACCATAGCAGACCTTGCCGTTGCCCTTAACGCCGGCCAGATAAAGACCGGTGCTCCAGCCAGGAGCGACAGGAACGCCAAGTACAACCAGCTCATCAGGATCGAAGAGGAGCTCGAGGGCATCGCGTACTATCCGGGCAGGAAGTTCAGGAACCCGTTCTTCTGAGCTGTTCTCTTTCTTTTCCACATTATTGGCCAGTAAGGGTTTTTAACTTCGGCTTCAACGTTTTTTGAACTCGCCAGAACCAGCAGAGTGGGTTCATCCTGGGAGGCCTCAACCAATGAAAAATGGCTATCAAACTTTCCGAGTAGACTCTGCCCCCTGCAACCCCCGTTCTATAGAGGTGGTTGAATGACATCAAGGAAGAAGCTCAAAATCTACATCCCCGGCATCAAGTTCCCCTCGCAGGACCGGGGGGTTTCACCCCCCACGTCCTTGCTAACCCCCTCCCCCCGGATGTGGGGCTTTACTCCACGTGAACCGGGAAACTACGTTTCCCAGGCCCTTCCTTCTTTTCTAAACACCGGAGGGGGCTCCGCCCCCTGCAACCCCCTGTTCTGCGAGGTGGTTTAAATGGCAGAACGAAAAAAGCTGAAGATCTACATCCCAGGCATCAAATTTCCCTCAATCTCACTCACGGGCAACTACTGCTCCCTTAACTGCGCCCACTGCGGGAGGCACTATCTGGAGAGGATGAGAAAACCCGCGCGAAGGGAGCTCCTCGACTACTGTATGAATCTGGAAAAGGAAGGCTATACCGGCTGTCTCCTCAGCGGCGGCATGGATTCCAGGTTGAAGGTACCACTGGATAAGTACGCGGACGAGCTGAAGGAAATAAAGAGGAGGACGAGCTTAAAGCTCAACGCCCACGTTGGATTCATAGACGAGAGCGATTTGGAGTGGGTCAAATACGTTGACGTCGTTTCCCTCGACTTCGTCGGCGATAACGATGTTATAAGGCGCGTTTACAGGATAGACAAGACCGTCGAGGACTACCTCAGAATCCTCGACCTGCTGAGCGAGGCCGGCGTTCGCGTTGCGCCGCACATAACCATAGGCCTCGACTTCGGGAGGATTCACTGGGAGTACAAGGCAATAGACATGCTCCTTCAGTACCCGATAGACGTCATCGTCCTCGATGTGCTCATCCCAACGAAGGGCACGGAGATGGAGGGGGTTCAGAAACCGAGCGTTGATGAAGCCATCAGGGTTGTTGAATACGCAAGGAAGAAGTTCGACGGCGAGCTCAGCATAGGATGCATGAGACCCTTAGGGAAGTGGCGCGTAGATTTCGACAGGAGGGCAGTTCTGGCTGGCATTGACAGACTGACAAATCCACCAAGAAAAGTTATCGAATGGGCAAAAACTGTAAGGGAAGTCGAGATAATCTACGAGTGCTGCGTCATGTAGGGCTCAGGAAACCTCGCATCATCATAAAATCAGAAAGGAGAACGCCAATCATCGCCCCCAGGCTTTTACAGTTCCTCCTTCACGGTAACGAAGGAGACCATCGTTACGGTCTGGCCCACTCCCTTTATCTCCCTCAGCCTGTCCACGACTATCTTTCCAACCTCCTCGGATGAGGGGGCGCGAACCTTAATGAGCAGATCCCACTCTCCCGCTATTATGTGGACTTCGTAGACACCATCGAGGGCCGCTATTCTCTCGGCCACTTCGCGCTGACTTAATCCTGAGTCGGGCTCGTATCTGGCGAGGATGAATGCTGTAGTGCCAAGGTTAAGCTTTTTGTAGTTCGGCTTAACTGTGAACTTCTCGATTACTCCCTCGTCCACGAGCTTTTTGATGCGGTAGTGGACGGTGGTCCTCGGGATACCCAGCTTCTTGCTGAGCGAGGCTATGTTCTCCCTGGCGTTTTCCTTAAGTTCCTTCAACAGCTTCATATCGGTGGCATCGAGTGAGGAAACCATCGCGACCCCCTTCGTCACTTATCCAACTGCAATCATAAAACTTGGTAGGATATGCTTATTTAAGGTTTTCCTTTAGCCACTCTGAAAAAGCCTTAAGCGCCCGACCTCTGTGTGATATTCTGTTCTTTTCGGCGGTTGTCATTTCGGCAAAAGTTTTTTCGAAACCTGAAGGTCTGAATATTGGGTCAAAGCCAAAGCCCATGTCCCCCCTCTTCTCGTGGATTATCTCCCCGTGAACGACTCCCGTGAAGAGGTGGGCCTCCCCGTCCCAGTAAGCAACGACGCTCTTGAAGTATGCCTTCCTGTTCTCAACGCCCTCCAAGAGCTTGAGCAGTCCCTCGTTGCCCAGCGTTTTGTAAACGTAAGCGGAGTAGACACCCGGAAATCCGCCGAGGGCCTCAACGAAGAGCCCTGAATCATCGAGGAAGAATGGTTCCTTCAGCTTCCTGCTCAGCCACTCGAGACCGAAAAGAGCAACTTCCTCAAGAGTCTCCGCTTGTATCTCTGGATACTCAACCCTGAGCTGATAAACTTCAACGCCCAGAGGTTCAAAGTACTTCCGTGCCTCCTCAACCTTACCAGGATTAGAAGTGATAAAAGCCAGCCTCATCGGATCACCAAAAACTGAAGAAGAGGAGGACGATAAAAAGCTTTCAGTCTATCTTGTAGCCTATCTTCTCAACGAGCTCGCGCCTCTCGGCCTTCTGCTCCTCAGTTTCAATCTTGTTGGCAGCCTTCCCGTCCACAACTCCAAGAACGGATCTTCCGAGTTCGGTTTCAGCTACTATCACCTGGAAAGGATTTTCGCTGGCGCCATAAACCATGGCAACCGTCGGGTGGTTCTTGATAGTGTTGAGAACGTTTATCGGAAAAGCGTTTTTCATCAGGATCACGAAGACATGCCCCGCGCCTATCTTAAGGGCGTTCTTGGCGGCGAGCTTCTCAAGCTCCTCGTCGTTGCCAGTGAAGCGTGTCAGCTGAGGTTTGGCCTCGTTCATGGCTATACCAAACTTTATTCCCGGAACCGTTGTGAGCAGGGCCTTGGCAAGGTCATCAACGGTGAATATTGAGAAGTTGCCCTGTCCGATTATTACCTCAACGCCCTCGGGCTTCTCAATATCAACGACCTCTATCTTCACCATTGCCACCACCGGAAAAAATTTAATATCGCAGATGATTTAACTTTTTCCGTGAGGTAAAATGGTCGAGCTGAATATAGAAGAAGTAGAATTTCTCGTCGAGCTCTTGAATAAATATCCCACGGAGAGCCTCCGAAAGATTGCCGAACTGGAGGGAATCGATTATTACAAGCTCAAGCGCCTTTATGACAGATATTACGGTGAACACGTTCAAGTCAACGCCATGTACGATATAGCCAAACTGGGCCTGAGAAGTTACGTCGCCTTTCTCTCCGTCCCCCAAAACGATCTCCGATTTGTTGCCCACCGGATGTATCAAAACCCGTTCATCGTTCACCAATGCGCGATTTTCGGTTTCAAAAACGGAATAAACGCCGTCCTCCACATCCCAAAGGAGCAGATCAAATACATCGACGAGATGCTGACCAAATACTCCGAGGATTACGAGTATTATGAGGTCAGGGCATATCCACCCGCCAAGAAGAGAGAATTCGGAGAGTGGAGGTACAGCTACGACTACGCCGTGCTGATGGACATCCTAAAGTGGGACGCCAGAACTCCGATGAAGGAGATATCCAAAATGCTCGGAAAGACAAGGCCGACGATTAGGTACATGATAAACAAGCTTAAGGAAGACGGCATATTAACAGGCTTCTTTGCGAATATAGAGGTAGACACCTACGACAGGGGGGTCTTAGGAATAACGTCCACACTCGATGAAGCAGTTCTCGAGCGCTTTAGGGACTACGAGATAATGGTTGGCGTCCTGGACAACAATAAATATATTTTCGAGTGGTTTTTCTCATCCAAAGAGGACCTCGGAACAAAGCTGTTCGAATTCAGCAACTACGTGGAGAAGGTCGCCATTGAATACTTTGATCTACTGGCGGACATAGAGAAAAACCGCAAATACGCGAGGTTCTCCAAGATGGTCAAAAAAGATGGGAGCGGCTACCGCTCGATACTAGAGTTCTAGCGGGCAGTACTCAAGGCCATAGACGTCCCCAGTTGCCTGATACTCCAGGGCCCTGCAGTCATGGCAGATATACTTGAAAGGACAATGGCTGCAGCCTTCTATCTTATCCTTTGTGAGCCTCCAGAACTCCTTGAGACGCCTTTTCCTGAGAACCTTTTTGAGCCTAACTTCCTTGACGTCCGCCACTATGTAGTTCCTCAGCAGCGGGCACGGAAGGGCGTAGCCTTCGGCCGTTATAGCAACCGTTCCGGAGAGGCAGTCGTGGTACTCCTCGGAGCTCGCGTTGATAACCCTCTTCATCTCTATAACGTTGAAGTCGAGCTTTCTGGCAGAACCCGGGTACAATACGTCAACGTAGATTTCTCCGGGAAATGCGGTGCTGAGACTTCTGAGCTCATCGTACTGCTTGGCGGTGGCCATAACCAGCGCTCCATGAAGCCAGCCGTGGGCCTCAAGCCGCTTGATGTTTTCTTCCGAGTACTCAAGCTCAGCGATGAAGTGAACATCCTCCACTGGATGGATTAATTCGAGATCCTCGAGTTTAACTACGGCATAGACTTCAGGAACCCCAATTTCCGCCGCATAGGACGCGATACTAGTGAGGTACTCAATGCGGTCGTAGTTGGTGAGCCACAGCTCCCTCCCACCGAGCTCCTTGAACTCCCTTATTAGTTCCCTGACGCGCTCTGGACTGAGCGGCTCGCGCCTGAGTATGAAAGAGTTGTTCCCGATGCAGCCTATCGAGCGGGGAATGCCAGTGACCTCTGAAAACCTCCCGTTTCCAGCTCCGAGCTGGAGTATGAGCCTCTCAAGCTTGCCACTGTGTGTCCTGTGGCTCCAGGGTGGTTTCCCCACTGAGACTATATTCGGCGAGGCGTTCACCCCAGCGGCATTAGTGCTATCGTAAACGACCTTCTCCATTGGACCCCCACCGGGGGAGGGATGGACAAAAGCGTATATATACTTTTTCTATTCCGATTTTGCACACTACTGACAGTAGTTTGCAAAAAGTGGAGAGAACAGAAGTGTTCATTTGTCCGGCAGTACCTTGTCGCCTTCGATCCAGAAAGTGCCCTCGTCGGTCACCTCCCTCTTCCACACAGGGACGCGCCTCTTGACTTCGTCGATGGCCCAGATACAGGCATCAAACGCTTCCTTTCTGTGCTTTCCACTGGCCACTATCAGTATCGTGTCTTCCCCGACTTCAAGCTCACCGTAGCGGTGCCATATCAGGATGTCGATGATGGGGAACTTCTCAAGCGCCTCTTCCCGTATGCGCTCCATTTCTTTTACCGCCATCTCCTCGTAGGCCTCGTAGATGAGCTTCTTGACCCTCCTGCCATGATTCTCGTTCCTGACCTTCCCAAGGAAGAACACGTAGCCTCCAGCCTCCGGAACGAGGAGATAGCTCAGAGCCTCGTTGAGGTCGAAAGGTTCGGTGGTAATCCTAACCTTCATATCCATCCCCCATTTAACTACTCACTTGGAGCTTTAAATCTGACGAGTTAATAAAAAGGTTTAAGTGATCGCCGGTCAAAGGGAGAAAGGTGAAAGGAATGAAAAAATACGCGTTGGTGCTCGTTCTAATTTTGCTCACAGGGTTCACAGCAGGCTGTATATCCTCCAACGGTCAAGCCAGCACGACATCGAGCGAGAGCCCCGTTTCTGAATCACAAACGGCGAGCTCACCGACCACCACACACCAGCAAACGACCACCACAACAACTGCCGCGACTGAAACTCCAACGAGCACAGAAAGAGGTTACAGCACGGAGGAGCTCCTCAAGGGGGTTTCTGAAATAAGGCAGTTTACGTACACCAGCAACGCCACCATCTCGATGAACGTGACCATTGAACAGGAAGGAATTAGCCAGAAGGATCACGTGAACCTCACCATCATCGAGGAGAGCTACGTAGATTTCGACTCGTGGAGCGCTTGGATAAACTCAACGACGATAAGCCAGCCCGACGGCGCTTCCACGTCCATCTCGTACATAACCGTGAACAACGTCACCTACGTCAAGACCGCCGTCGGATGGATGAAAGCCGACGACGAGACCCTCAGAGAGCTGATCTGGGAATATAACATCGTGAGCCTCGCCAGGAAGTACCTCGCCAGGGAGCCCGAAGAGAGGGTCGAAGGGGATGTTCTAACACTCAGATACAGGCTCGATGCGGACGACCTAAAAGTCCTCGCCAGTGCCTACTTCGCATCAACTCCCGACACGGAAATAAGCGTAGATGATGGCATTCTGGAGCTCCAGTTCAGGGACGGAATCCTCGTTGGTGGGAGCATAAGCTACACCGTTAGCGCAAAAACCTCGGTCAGCGACCCGACGCTCGGAAACATGACTATAATACAGGAGGGTACGTGGAGCGAAGTTATAGAGATAACGGGCATCAACGAAAAGAAAAGCGTAAAGGAGCCCTCTACTTGAGCTCGATCACGTCGAAGATGTTGAAGGCCAAATCGACTATCAAGAGCTGATTAATAAGGGGCTCGCCTATGCCAGTTAGAAGCTTTATGACCTCCATGGCCTGAATTGCCCCGACGACGCCTGCTGTCGCCCCCAGAATCGGGAATTTCTCTTTCTTTTCTCTAACATTCGGGAAGATTTCCCTGAGGCTCTTCGTAATTCCAGGGAATATTGTCGTTACCTGGCCGTAGGTTCCCTCCACGGCACCGTGTACGAGGGGAACCCTCCTCCTGTGGGCGTAGTCGTCGAGGAGGAAGCGAGTTCCAAAGTTGTCGAGGCAGTCCACGATGATGTCAACGCCGTCAAGGACGGAATCGATGTTCTCCTCGCTTAAACGGCCCACGAAGGTCTCGATTTTTATGTCCGAGTTAAAGCGCTCCAGCTTCCATTTTGCCGACAGCGGCTTGGGGTTCTTCCCAAGGTCCTCTTCCCAGTGGAGTATCTGCCTGTTGAGGTTGCTCAGCTCTGGCTCCTGCTCGTCTATGAGGAGGAGCGTGCCGATTCCAGCGGCGGCTAAATAGTAAGCAACTGGACTCCCGAGACCGCCAACGCCAACCACTGCCACCTTGGAGTTCTTGAGCTTCTCCTGGCCCTCTTTTCCGAATATCATTATCTGCCTGTCGTAGCGCTCAATTTCGCGCTCGGTCAGCATATCAACCACCGCTCACGGGAGGGAAGATTGCCACGATGTCACCATCGCGCAGAACCTCGTCGAAGCTCACGTACCTACCGTTTCTGGAGACATTCACGTCGGCCAAGTCGTCGTCCTCGGCGAAGACCTCGTTCTTCAGAACGGGATGGCGCTCCTTCAGGATATCAATCAAGTTTCTCACGGTTACTCCCTCTGGGACCTCAAGCTCTTCCTCACTTTTACCAACGAGCGAGCGGAAGCGGGCGAAGTACCTCACCTTGACTTTCACTTGCACCACCGAGGAGTTTTGGGAGAGGGAGTTAAAAAGGGTTGCTGGATATTGGTGGCTAATCGTCGGTCCCCTTTCAACCTTTGGTCAGTTTTTGCCTATAAGGAACGGGAAGAAACGACGAATGAAAACAGAAAAGCTCACCACGGCACGCTCTTCCAGCCCATCCTGTAGGCGAAGTAGTTAGCCCCCCAGTGGACGAATGGCGAGACAATAAGGAGGAAAATTATCTGGCCAGAATCGAGCGTCTTAACGGGATAGGCAAAGGCCAGAGCAGAGATTAAAAAGCCCAGCTGGTCGAGGCCAATGGCTGGATAGCCCCTCGGCAGGTTGGCGCGTCTCTTGAAGAAGCTGCCCACGAGGTCGCCGAAAAGCGCGCCAAAGGACAACAGAAAGGCCAGGAGAATGGCCGTCTCGAGGGAGCCGTAGAAGTCGGGCGTGAGGAAGTACTGGATGACTCCGGAGGCCGTTCCTATGGCAACGCCGCCAATGAAGCCGCGCCACGTCTTCCCGTCGCCGAAGATCCTCCTGCCATCACCCCAGGTTCTACCACCATCAATAGGCCTGCCACCACCCACGAGAACTGGGGAGGCGTTGGCGATGTAAGCTGGAACTATGTACCAGAAGGCCCAGAGTAGTGATGAAAGCGACATTTCCTCACCCCGATTGAACTCCCAGAGGTTGGTTTTAAAGCTACCGCTTTTCCCCACCCTCAAGGCAGGTAATGAGCCTCTCAAGGACTTCCTCGTCGTCGTGGCTCATGATGAAGCGGAGTATCCTTCCCGCCAGCTCGTTCCTTTTCATGGCAACCTCTATGCTCTCCCTGACGAAATCGGCCTCTGGACCGGTTTCGTCTCCCAGGGCCTCCAAAGCCTTTCGAAGGTTGTCCTTCATCTGTTCGATGTCTTCGAGTATTCTGTTGTAATAAGCGGCCTGCCTCCAGTCCTTCAGGAGCTTGGTGGCTTTGTAGTAGGCCTTCTTGTCGCCCGGCTTCTTGATCCTAACGACTAGGCCGAGGCTTTCCATGGACTTGAGGGCCGTGCTCACATGGGAGAGTGAATACCCCGTGAGCTCCGCTATCTCGCCGAGGCTCATTGGCTCCCTCGCGAGAAATAGGACTCCGTAAATGTAGCCGTAAAGCTCGCTGAAGCCAAATCTCCTGGCGGCATTCGCGAAGTGCTCCATGACTATTCGACGTGCTTCTTCAACTCCCACAGCCAACACCCCCGATTCCAGCGATTGAATTCGACATGAAAATGACAAAGGTCAATCAGCAAAAGGTTTTTAAAGTTTCAGATATTTAAAACTTTCGGAAATTTCCAAAAGTTCGGAGGGAACCTGATGGCAGTGCTGCGTAAGGTCGCAAAGATAATAGTGAAGTACAGGGTGGCATTTGCACTCATAGCGATATTCCTGCTGGTTGTTTCCATCTATGGGATCCAAAACCTGCGCTTCGAGAGCGACTTAAGGAGCATGCTCCCTGAGGGGCACCCAGCGATAGAGGACTACAACACACTCCAAAATGAATTTCAGAGCAGCGACAGCGCGCTGATAGTGGTCAAGGTGGATTCCATAGAGCCAGGAGGAGTGTACGACATTAGGGACCCCCAAGTAATCCAGGCCATCTACGAGCTCGAGCAGAGGCTCCGCCAGAGGGAGTACGTAACCGACACCATAAGCATAGCGGACGTTTACATGCAGGTTCTCGGCCGTCTTCCAGAAACGGAAGAAGAGGCTAAGTTCGTACTCGATATGCTTCCCGCAGAGACAAGAAGCCAGCTCGTGAGCAGGGACTACACGATGACGATAATAGTGGTAACCGTGAGCAGAGAGAAGAACTCGAAAACGCTCGCAAGAGTTTACGAGGGAATTCAAGCGGACATAAACGACGTCAAGTTTCCGAAGAACGTGAAGGTGGTCCAGACTGGCAACATAGGCATAACCTACAGGATACTGGAGCTTCTCCAGAGCGACCTGAACAAGACCATGGCAATATCCTTCGTCCTCGTTCTGGGATTGCTGCTCTACTTCTACCGTTCGCCAGTTAAAGCACTGATTCCGCTCACCCCCTTAGTGTTCGGCGTTACCATGACGCTTGGGGCGATGGGGCTCCTTGGAATACCCCTCGACATGGCGACGACCACGATAGGCGCGATGCTCATAGGAATGGGCATAGACTACGGAGTCCACGTGACCAACCGCTACTATGAGGAGAGAAAGAGGGGAAGGAGCATAGAAGAGGCCGCGGAGGAGGCGATAGCCGAGACTGGAAAAGCACTCTTGGGAGCGGCGCTGACGACCGTTGCAGGCTTTGCCGCGATGTATCTCTCCAGCCTCCCGATGCTCCACAACCTCGCGACCACCTTGATCCTCGGCCTTGGCTTAGCGGCCCTAAACGCGGTCGTGATAACGCCTGCGGTGATAATCCTCGAGGAAGACGTGATGAAGAGGCTGAAGGGGCACTACGAGGTGCCCGAGATACGCTCCCACTCGGGCATCTTAGGAGAAGCGTTCCGCTCCCTGGGAGAGGGCATCAGGAGGAGACCCTTCACTTTCCTCGGTGCGGTCTTCTTGATAACCCTGGTCTTCGGCTATGGAGTAACGCAGGTGACCACGGAGGTTAGGCTTGAGAAGTTCGTTCCCAAGGGTATGCCCGAGATAGAGGCACTGAAGGACGTGCGCAGTGATTTCGGCGGGCAGGACGAGCTCTACGTTCTCGTCAAGGCGGACGACGTCAGGGATCCCACCCTCGTGAGGAGCATCTACCGCTTTGAGAACGAAATAACGGCGGACTCCTACTACAACAACGTCTTCGACTCGGAGAGCATAGCCGACATTGTCGTCGAAAAATACGGCTACATCCCGAACGACGAGGAAAAAATCAGAGAGGCACTGAAGGACTACGAGGGGCAGAACCTGGTGTCCTCCGACTATTCCATGACACTGATTAAGTTCACGGGCGACTTCGGCGGTGTGAGCATCAACGATTTCAGGAGGATAATGAGCTACTTCGAAGAGGCGATTAAAACCGCGGACTTTCCGCCAGGAGTGAGCCTCTCCCTGACCGGCGACATCTACCTCAACTACGTCCTCGACAGCCTAACGAACGAGGAAATCAACCGCATCTCGACCTATGGAACGGTCTTTGTCATCTTGATAGTCCTGATTCTCTTCAAGCGCCCGAAGGTTTCCATCGCGATGATAACCCCAATGTTCCTCGGTGCCCTCTGGACGGTCGGATTCATGGGCTTGGCCGGCATTCCCTTCACCCAGACCCTTGCGGGTGTCATCTCGATGATAGTCGGCCTTGGCGTCGATTATGGAATGCACCTGAGCCACCGCTTCCTCGAGGAGAGGGAGAAAGGGAACCCGCGCCCGATAGTAACGTCCGTCGAGAACGTCGGGCCGGGAATCCTCGTGGGGGCGCTGACAACGGCCGGGGGCTTCTTAGCGCTCCTCGCGGGGGAACTGCCAACCATACACGACTTTGGGCTTACACTGGCGTTTGGAATATTCGCCTCGGTGTTGGCATCTTACCTCGTCACACCCGCATTACTGCAGATATTTTATGGTAAAGATCTTGGAGGTGGTTCGAGATGAAAAAAGTAGCCGGAACTCTTATCCTGCTCCTCATCACAAGCCTGTTCGCATCGGGCGTAAGCGCCTCGCAGGGAAGCCCGCTCTTCGAGGGCTACCTGAGCAAGGGTGAGGCCATACTCGTGGGGCCGCTCGTGATCTCACTGGTGGACACACAGAAGGACTACGGAAACGGGGAGTACTACGCCTTCCTCGTGATACTAAAGGACGGGAAGATACTCAACGCCGAGTACAAGACGATATACGTGCCCGACCCCGAGAAGATTCAGAGGCTCCTCCTCAACCCGGAGTTCCTGCTGGCCCTCGCCGAAACTCAGGGCTACGACGTGGAGGCGTGTTCCCAGTACGTCAACGACAGCGCCGCCTTCAACGCCTGCCTGATAGCCAATGCCTTTGGATTCTACCAGTGGCTCCAGAGCGCATCTCCGACGGAAATCGCCGATGCCGTGATGCGGACCATTGAGGAGCATCCAGAACTCGGAATCAGGAAGGAAGACGTTCTGATGCAGATAACCTATCCCGACATAACTCCAGTCAGGGAAGGCGAGACGGTAGAGGTTGATGTGGACGACGAGAAGGTCTACGTAACGGTACTGGAGGTTTATCCCAACGGAATCAAGGTAAGCATAAGCGGGCCGCCGGAGTGGAGGGCCGCCACCGCCCCGGGAGTTGTGATATCGAGCGTTGAAATGCCCGATACAGTTCAGCCCGGCGATACGATAACTATTAAGGTCCACCTCAGGAACGAGGGTGCATTAAAGGTCCGCTACCTCAACGTCTTCGTCTCCCCGACACCAATGAGCTTCAACGAGAGTTCCTCGATAGCGAGTGCCATATCGATGGCCCTGAGCCAGAGCGGAGTTTCCCAGAGCGTCTTCTACCCCGAAGGAAGCGCGGTTCAGTACATCGAGTACTTGGAAGGGAAGGAGAACGCCACGCTTACCTTCCGGATAAAGATAAACCCAAACGCGGATGTGGGAACGTATCCCCTCTACGTCGGCGTCGTGTACTTCACTGGGCTGGGCTCCAACATGAAGATGGTCCAGAGCTACAACTTCGTTGCCCTGACTGTCAGCAGGAATAGGGAAGGCTTCATCGAGATAACGAAGGTCGAGACGATTCCGGAAGAGATAAGCCCCGGCGATACGTTCACGGTGAGATTCACGATAAAGAACACCGGGGCCCAACCCGTCAAAGCCCTGAGCCTCAAGATAATCTCCTACCAGGTGCCAATACAGGGGGAGGTCAAGAACGTCGACCTCTCGGCCCTTTCCCAGATCCCCATCCAGGGGAGTGAAGGGCTGAGCGAGAGCCTTCAGACGGCGCTTAACCAGATAATGGGGGAGCTCGCCAGACAGAACGTCGAGGCATTCCTGCCGGTTGGGGAGGACAACGTAAAGTACGTTGCCGAGCTCGAACCGGGCCAGAACGCGACGCTGGAGTTCAGGATTAAGGTCAACGACAAGCTCGAGAACGGGATATACCCCCTCCGGGTGGAGCTGAAGTACCTGAGCGCACCCGACGATAAGGAGATAAGCGACGAGAGGTTGGTCGGCATAGACGTCACCGGAAAGGCGGAGCTTCTCCTGTCGAAAGTCTCAACATCACCTGGCAAGGTCCTCCCTGGAACGGGCAACGTGGAAATCGACCTCCAGGTGGACAACGTTGGAACAGGAACCGCGAGGACGGTGATCCTGAAGCCCCAGCCGTCGTGGCCGTTCAAGCTGAGTGAAACGAGCCAGCAGCTAATAAACCTCGGAACGCTCGGCAAGGGCGACTCGGCAAAGGCCTCCTTCAGGGTTGACGTTGCAGAGAACGCCACCTCGGGAATCTACGAGATCCCGCTCTTAGTGACGTATACCAACGACCTCGGGATGGAGAAGAACGTTACGCTGAGGGTTCCCGTTATAATCGCCGCCAAGCCGAATATAGAGGTCGTAAACGTTAGATTTGAACCCGAGCCCCTCCAGGGGGAGAGCGTCAAGGTCTACATTACCCTGAAGAACACGGGCGGAGAGAAGGCCACGAGCGTGCTCATTGAGGGTGTTGTGAAGGCCGACCAGCCCTTCACCCTCGACAAGAGAACGGACTACGTCGGTGACCTTGCACCGGGGGCGACGGGAGAAGGGGTCATAATCTTGAGGGTCGACAGTGACGCCATCCCGAAGGATTACAAGATTCAGCTAAGGATCAGGGCCGTTGGAGACCCGAACCAGGGAGACGACAACGTCTACGTCTTTGAGAGGACGATTGACGTAACGGTTCAGGAAAACACCAAGACCTCCACCAACCTCAGGAACCTTGCGGTGGTCGTGGGAATCCTCGTAGTGCTGACGGTGATCTACACATACCGGAAAGGCAGGGCCTCCTGATGGCCTGGAAACATTTAAACTCACAAATACCATAACAAAAACGGTGAGAGACATGAACTGGAAAATCGCCATAGCGGGTGTATTCCTCGCTATCATCCTGTGGCTCGGTTACGTCGCCTACGCGGTGCTCACGATCCAGCCCAGCATCCAGGCCCAATGGGGTTATGTCGACGAGAACACGACCGAGATATGGATAACGGCGCACCTCAACAAGCCCCTGCTCGTTCCAGCGTCGGTGGAGAACACCAGCCTTGACTTCCTAGGTATCCCTGTGGCGAGCGTGGAGAGGTTCGACTACGGGGCCACGAAAAGGGACATCACCCTTGCCATAGCCATAGACAACAGAAACCTCGTCGATGCCCTCGTGAGATACATGGACAACGGACAGAAGGGCTACGTCGTCTTTCACCTGCGGGGCAAGCTCTTTGGAGTGGTGCCGATAGACGAGAACGTGACCACCCAGATAAGCGAGGACATACTTCAGTATCTCAACATAACCGCCGAGAGCAGAGACGTAGGCATCGCCAAGACCCCGGCACTAATCGAGACGACAACAGACTGGGCGGGAACTCGGGGAGACAACGCCGTGATAATCAACCACCTGAAGCTCTACAACCCCAACCCGTTCCCGCTGCCCATAGGTGGCGTCGGATACACGATATACGTAAACGACATCAAAATAGGCCAGGGTACCATAGTCAAGAGCGTGGTTCTCCCGGCCAGGGGGTACGGAACGGTCGACGTTGAGACGTTAATTGACACTAAGATCCTTCCCAGGGTCTGGGCTGAGCACATAAAGAACGGCGAGGTCAGCAGGGTAAGGGCCGAGATATACCTCGACGTCACCGTGCTGAATATTAGCTACAAGATGGAGCTGGCGACCGTTGACGAGACCATCCAGACCGATATAATGGGAGAGCTGAACAACATGCTCCAGAATCTGATTAAATGAACGGATGAAAGTTTTTAAGCCCCCCACCTTTTCCCTTTTCTGGTGAGAGAAATGGACGTGAGAGAAGTTCACGAGTTCCTCAATGGGATGTGGGAGAGCATCTTCAGGCTCAACGAAGAGCTAAAGGCCGAACTTCCCGAACTTGGCTTCAAGGTCGAGGACGTCGAGGAGGTCTTTGGCGCCTACATCTACCTCGACGGCGAGTGGAAGCTGATGAAGTATCCCCACCCGGCCTTCGAGATAAAGCCGCAGGGAGAAGTGGGCGTTACCCTCCAGGGATACTACTTCGTCTTTGCGATCCCAAAGGAAAAAGTGGGAAGGGAGCTCGTTGAGAGGTTCGTGGAGAGCTTTGACGAGGCCTTCATCTACGGGGGAACCAACTTCCTCGACGACATCTACGGGCCAACCAAAAGGGCGAGCGTCGATGAGATTATGGAGCTGATAGCCCAGAGTGACGAGGAGGTTTTTCAGTTCGAGGCCGATTTTAAGAGTGTTGATGAGCTCAAGAAGGGCCTTATGGAGTTCATAACCTTTGCCAAAGCACTTGGCGCCCTGGAGGTTTAGCCGTGTACGAGGAGGCGTTTCCGCCCGAGCTCAGGGAGTACTACCAAAAGCTCTTCGGGAGTGAAGCCAAGGAGATAATGGCCTCCCTCAGGACGCCCGTGGAGAAGTACTACATTAGAGTCAACACCCTCAAGACGAGCCGCTCCAAGCTGATGTCCATCCTGAGGAAAGAGGGACTGAAGCCAAAGCGAAGCCCCTACCTCAAGGAGGGTATATACTTCGAGAGGGAAGGCCCGAACTTTCCAGATGATTACGAGCCGGGCTTACCCGTCGTGAGGGCCAACAAGTTCGCGGCGGAGAGCGTTTATCAAGGAGCAATGCTCTACGCCCCTGGAGTCCTTCAGGCGGACAAGAAGATAAAGCCAGGCGACGAGGTCGAGATTCGCGATCCGAAAGGCCTTCTCGTTGGGATTGGGATAGCAAAGATGAGCGCCAAGGAGATGATAACCTCGACCAGGGGCATAGCCGTGGAGGTAACCCTGCCGAAGTTCAAGTTACCGAGCCTGAGCGAGCTGGAGAGCTTTAAAGAGGGCCTCTTCTATGCCCAGAGCCTACCCTCAATGGTGGTGGCGAGGGTTCTTGAGCCGAGCGAGGAGGAGCTGATAGTCGATATGGCCGCCGCTCCAGGCGGGAAGACGAGCCACATAGCCCAGTTGATGGAAAACCGCGGAGAGATAATTGCCATCGACAAGTCCAAGAACAGACTGAGGAAGATGGAAGAAGAGCTAAAGAGGCTCGGCGTCAAGAACGTCAAGCTCCTCCACATGGACTCCCGAAAGCTACCCGAGCTTGGAATAGAGGCGGATAAGATACTCCTCGACGCTCCATGCACAGCCCTCGGCATAAGGCCCAAGCTCTGGGAGAGTAGGACGCCTAAAGATATTGAAGCCACCGCCCGCTATCAGAGGCACTTCATCAACGCAGCGATAAAGTCCCTCAAGAAGGGAGGCATTCTCGTTTACTCCACCTGCACGCTGAGCTACGAGGAGAACGAGGCCAACGTGCGCTACATGGTGCACAAAGGTTTAAAGCTTGAAGAGCAGAGCCTCTTTATAGGCTCGGCTGGTATTGATATGGACGAGGCCCAGAGGTTTTATCCCCACAAACACCTTACCCAGGGCTTCTTCATAGCAAAACTTAGGAAGGTGTAGGCATGGACTGGAAGAAGGTCGGCTTCCTCACCTTTGGGATCCTCATAATAATCCTACTCATCTGGTGGGCGGGGGTAGAGGATGTAATAGGCGTTCTAAAAAAAGCGAGGCTTGACTACTTCATACTCGCCGTGCTCGTTTACATTGCGGGTGTTGTTCTCTGGGCCCTTCGCTGGGGGGTGCTCCTCAAGAGCCTCAACATAAACGCCTCCTTTAGGACGATTCTGGGCGCGATATTCGTGGGTGTTTTTGTGAACAACGTCACACCCGGGGCCCGCGGCGGCGGTGAGCCTATGAGGATGTACTACCTCTCAAAGCGCTCCAATGAGACATACGGCCCAGTTTTTGCCACAATAATGGCCGATAGAATCCTCGACCTCATTCCGGTCATCGTTATGCTGTTCCTTTCGACGGTTTACGTCTATCGCTTAGGCTCAACGACGCTGATGATAACCCTGCTCGTCCTCAATGCAATCCTTGCCGCCTTGATCGTAATAACGCTCGTTATACTCCTGAACGAGAGGAGAACCAAGAGGATTCTCTACTGGTTCTTCGGGCTGGTCTCCAGGCTGATGCCAAAGAAGGCAAAAAAGTACGAGGAGAAGTTCATCCACAACATCGAAGTAAACGTCCCCAAGTTCCAGAAGGGCTTTAAACTCCTCCTGAAAGACAAAAAAGCCTTCTTACTGGCCCTAGCATATTCCTTCGCTTTCTGGTTCCTCACCCTTCTCCGCTCCTACTTCATCTTCCTGAGCATTAAATACCCAGTTGGCCTTGAGGAGATAATGGTCGTGCAGATGATAGGCGTTGTCGCGGGTTTGATAAGCATTATTCCAGGCGGTGCAGGATTTATAGAGGCCATAAACTCAGGTGTCTACGTCCTCCTCGGCATAGATAAGAACTTCGCCGTTACCGCAACGCTCATCGATAGGCTGATATCGTACTGGATACCAACGGTTCTCGGCGGCTTCCTCACAACCCACTTTGGCGTTAAGCTCAGGGAGGATAAGAAAAAGAAAGGTTTAACTGAAGAAGGGAGAATTGACAACCATGAAGTTTGGGATAGTGGCCAGGAGAGATAAAGAGGCAGCCCTCAAGCTCGCATACAGGGTCTACGACTTCCTCAAGGTCAGCGGTTACGAGGTGTATGTGGATACCGACACACACAGATACCTGCCCGAATTTCAGGAGGAGGATGTTCTCCCGCTGGAGGACTTCGACGTCGATTTTATCATCGTTATCGGAGGAGATGGGACGATTCTCAGAGTAGAACACAAAACCAAGAAGGAGATACCTTTGTTGGGCATCAACATGGGGACGCTCGGTTTTCTCACGGAGGTTGAACCCCACGAGGCCTTCTTTGCCCTGAGCAAGCTAATTGAGGGTGATTACCATATAGACGAACGCATAAAGCTGAGGACGTACCTAAACGGCGAGAACGTAGTCCCTGATGCCCTCAACGAGGTGGCCATTCTAACGGGCATACCCGGAAAGATAATCCATCTGAGGTATTACATAGACGAAGGCCTCGCCGATGAAATCAGAGCCGACGGGCTGATAGTCTCAACACCGACAGGATCAACGGGCTACGCCATGTCCGCGGGAGGGCCCTTCGTGGATCCGAGGCTTGATGTAATCGTCATAGCACCCCTCGCACCGATAGCGCTGAGCTCGAGGCCAATGATAGTGCCGTCGTACAGCAAGATAGACGTGAGGAACATGGCCCTCACCAGGGAAATAATACTGGCGGTCGATGGGCAGTTCTACACCTACCTAGAGCCAGAGACGGAGATAACCATAAAGCTCTCCCCACGGAGAGCAAAGTTTGTGAGGTTCTCGAACGAGGTGTACCCAAAGTACACAATGAAGATCAAGCGGAAGTTTTGAGAAGGCTCTTCAAATTCCTCACGGGGGCGAACTCCCTAAGGAGAACGTTCAGCTCCCTTTCTTTCAGTGTTTCCTTATCAACAACCACGAGCACGGCAGACTTTGTTTCAACGGCGTGGTCTTTCAGTGCCGTGAGGAATCTAAAGATGGCCGTAAAGTCGTTGTACAGAATAAGAGTTTCAAGGCAGTCCACCACTATCAACCTGCCCCCGCCCCGAAGGAACTTTACTGCACTCTCAATGACGACGTGAAGCTTCGTCAGGCCGATTCCCTTGTCAGTGACCTGGGTCACCCACAGGATTTGAACGTGCTCTCCGAGGTTTTCATACTTCCAGGGGCTCCTAGTGATGACAAGCACCGGAGCGTCAATTGAGGAAATGAACTCCACAAGTTCCTTTGTGCTTCCCCCCATGTAGAGATAACCTCCAGAAGAGAGCTTCGCGCTCCCGGGAGCTTTTGAAGGGACTGGTAAAATGGTTCTTTCAATATGACTTATGTAACTTAACAGGCCATAGGCTATGCCAATTATCGACAGGAAGTAGAGAACCCGCTCCACAGACACAATGGTAGCTACATTCCCAGTAAAATCGTCAACGATATCAAGGGCTCGGCCTATTGTCGCTGTAAACAGGGAAACTGCCACAACCACAATGAACCTGTTGAGGGGTTCACCGTAACGTGACATCCTCTTGGCGACATAGAGCGTAGAATACCCGATGACGATGAACAGCACGACATCAATAAAAAAGACCCAGATCGAAACCTTCAGCTCCATACAACCTCCACCTCATCGGTTCTGAACTTCTGCTTTACGACCGTGTCCTCGAGGCCGAACCTGACGCCTCCGAGGTACATTCTCAATCCAGTATAAGCTATCATGGCCCCGTTGTCCCTGCACAGGTCGTACGGGGGAACGAAGAACTCTATCCCCCTGTCCTCTGTCATCGTTTTGAGCATCTCCCTAAGGCGGTTGTTGGCCGCAACGCCGCCAACGAGAACAACCTCATCCTTGCCTGTGTGGGCAACGGCCCTCTCGGTAACCTCAACGAGCGCGGCAAAGGCCGTCTCCTGGAAGGAGTATGCCAGATCCTCAACGCGGTACTTTCCGGTCCTGTACTTCCTGACGGCCTCGGTAAGGATTCCAGAAAAGCTCAAATCCATACCTTTGACCGCGTATGGAAGCTCGATATACTTCTCGCCCTTTAAGGCGAGCCTCTCAATCTTCGGCCCCCCGGGGAAGCCTATGCCCAGCTCGCGGGCGAAGGTATCGATGGCGTTCCCGATGCCTATGTCGAGAGTCTCACCGAAAACCCTGTAACGACCTCCCTCCAATGCCAGAACCTGGGTGTTTCCACCGCTCACGTAGAGGCCGACGGGGTCTTTAACGCCGAACATTTTCGTGATCTCAACGTGGGCTATGCAGTGGTTCACGCCGATTATTGGCTTGCGGTGCTTTATGGCCAGGGCCCGTGCGGCGGTGGCAACAACACGAAGGGCAGGACCGAGACCGGGCCCCTGGGAGAAGGCTATCAGGTCAACGTCCTCGATAGCTATTCCAGCCTCGTCAAGAGCCTTTCTCAGGAGGGGCCTCAAAAGCCTCGCGTGGTGCTCGGCGGCTTCCTTTGGATGGATACCCCCCTTTTCGGTGGTCAAAGTATCAAATACGTTTGCTAAGACTTTATCCTCGGTAACTATACCTATGCCAAGGGTATGTGCCGTCCCCTCTATACCTAACGCTATCATCAGGATGGGAGGGTAAAAAGGGTATAAAAAGATTATCTGGGTCAAATTCCCGGCGGGTGATGAACACGCTTTTCAAAGGTCACAAAATCCGTCCAAGCGGCATGCGCAAGAAACTCAGCCTCAAGGTTTGGCTTCCCACCTTCAAAGGCATCATTCCTGTATGAACTTCCCACGACCTCTCCGACGAACCACGTGTGATCCCCGTAGTCCCGCTCATCCACCAGTTTGCACTCCACGTTCGCCAGGGCTTCTTTTATACTGGGGGTTTCAACGGCCTTCGATGGAACGAGGGTTATTTTCATCTCTTTCAGCTTCTCAGGACCGTGTCTGGTGCCGGCTATCCAAACATCCGGGAGCATATCGAGACTCGGCACGCTGATGACGAACTCGCGGTACTTCTTTATCAGTCCCCACGTGTGTCTCTTCGGAGAAACCGCGACGCCGACCATAAAGGGCTCAAAGGACACGACGGTAACCCAATCGGCGGCCATTACGTTGGTTTCCTCACCCTTTCCAGCCACCACGAGGTAAGTCCTCATCGGATAGAGGAGTCTGTACGGCTTCATGAGCATCACCAGATATAAATTGAACTTCATCTTAAAAAAGTGTCAGCGAAGGGAAAGCCAAGCCAAAGCCTTAGCAGCTCTCTCCGGTGTCGGAAAGTTCTTCAGGCCGTGCTTCTCGAGTAAATTGACGCCATCCCTGACAAGCTCCCCCGCCATGAAGTTCACGATGATGGGTTTGGGGCAGTCAGCCTCGATTACCGCCCTCGCTACCTCCTCGCTCGGGATGAATATCGGCGGAACGCAGATTACGAGGAGAGAATCAACGTTCCCGCCCCTGCAAACAACCTCGATGGTCCGCTTATAGCGCTCGTAGTCGGCATCTGCTATGAGGTCTATGGGGTTCTTGACGGAGCACTGAGGCGGAAGGAAGGAGCGGAGCTCTTCAACGGTTTCATCGCTCAGTTTGGCAATTTCGAGGCCTAGCTTTTCGAGCTTGTCTGTCGCGAGAACACCGGGCCCTCCAGAGTTCGTGATTACTGCGACGCGCCTTCCAGCCTTAGGGTACATCTCAAAGGCCTTAGCGGCATCAAACAGCTCCTCCATTTCCTCGACCTCTATGGCTCCGGTCTGTTTGAAGGCGGCCCTGTAAATCTCGTAGCTTCCCGCGAGAGAGCCTGTGTGAGATGCCGCGGCTTTGGCGCCGCTCGCGCTCTTCCCGGCTTTGAGGACTATAACCGGCTTCCTGCTCGCGGCGTAACGCAGTGCCTCCATGAAGCGTCGGCCGTCTTTAACGCCCTCGATGTAAAGGGCTATGGTCCTAGTGTTTTCATCGTCAGCGAAGTATCTCAGGAAGTCGCTCTCGTTCAGATCGGCGGCGTTTCCATAGGAAACGAAGGCCGAAAACCCGATTCCTTCCTCGTTGCCCATCGCCAAAGCCGCGCCGCCAAAGGCTCCGCTCTGGCTTATCAGAGCAAGCCCCCCGGGATTAACGCGGACTTCGAAGGAGCCAAAGAACTTCCCGTGAACACCGAAGATGCCTGCACAGTTGGGCCCGATGAGCCTGACGCCGTGTCTCTTGGCTTTTTCCACCAGCTCGCGCTCCAGCTCGACGTTTCCGACCTCTGAAAAGCCAGCGCTTATAACGACGGCACCATTGATTAAGTCACCGATTTCGTCTATGAGAGAAGGCACGAACTTGGCGGGGATGGCTATTATGGCAGTATCAACCGGCTCCTCAAGCTTTGGCAGGATTTCAAAGGTTTTTCCACCAACCTGAACCTTTCCCCCTTTCGGGTTCACGGGGATTATCCTGCCCTCAAAGCCACCCTCCACTATGTTGCGCAGGATTTCATAGGCTATGGCGCCTTCTTTGAAAGAGCCAAAGATGGCAACGCTCCGGGGGTAAAAGAAGAAGTCCATTCACTCACCCCCGGATTCGGAGGTCTCGCCATCGAGGCTCTCACTTTCCTCAATAGAGCTTTCATTCCCTTCTTCGGCTGGCTCTTCCATCTCCTTCGAAGCGGTTCTGCGCTTCTTGAGCCAGGCTATTCCAACGACCACCACCAAAATAAGGCCAATCCAGAGGTAGGTGAAATAGTTTGGCTTCTTCTCCACCACCGTGATAATTATAGTATTGTTGGGCCCAACTTGATATGAGCCGCCTTTAACGAGCACCTTGTTGAAGGGCATAGGCAGCTTGACGAGGGCGTTCCACACCTCCTCTGAAGAGGTCTCGCTATGGGACACCTCCGGCTTGGCGACGCCGATGACTACCAAACTGCCGTTCTCCTGGCGGGCGTCGATGCTAATTACTTCCATCCGGGCCTTAAAGCTCGAGATTATCTGATTGATAATCAGAGGTGTGGCGTTCGCCCCGCTGAAGGTGGCGTTGAACTGGACGTAGCCTTCCTGGGGGTCGTACCTGAGGGAGATTTCCCTCCAGGTTGCGTTCAGGAACTTCCAATAGGAATACTGCGGAGTGTAGAGCTCCATTAGGGGGATGAAGTCTCCGTTAGTCCAGACCGCGACGTTGTTGCTGAAATCTTCTGGAGCCGGGGCGAGGTTCCTTACTTCGTAATCCTTGGGAAGGATGAGGGTCAGCTTATCCCAGCTGTAGGCGAAAACATGGCCTCTGAAGACGAATTCCATGGGGCCACTGAGCGGACAGCTAAGGACTTTCCCATCGCTGACGAGGAAGTTGGTAATGGCAAAGGCTACCACAGCGGACCAGTTGTCGAGAACCTTAACCGGACCCCCCTCGGGCCAGTATATTGTACTGTTGAGCCCCTTTGCCTCGAATCTCTTCTCGAAGTTGTCCTTCAGGTTGTCGTAGATCAAACTCTTCACGAAAGACTGGAACTGCTCCTCAGCTAAGGTGGTGTTGTTGGCCGCGAGTTTATTAAAGTACGCCCTGTAAAACGGATCCTTGAGCGTGGCGTATATCCTGAACTGGGCCAGCCCGTCGGGGGACACCTGAATCATCATGTCTATCTTGAAAAGGGGCTGGGGCTCTCCGGCCGCTGCCACGTGAGCAAGGGGTGAGCCGATCAGGAGAAGAGTCAGGATGAGCACGATGAGCTTTCTCATTCTACCACCTCCAGGAAAAATCTCCGGAGGTTGATAAAAAAGCTTATTGGTTCGTCTGCCTAATTTTAGCCCATGAGGAAAAAGTACCGCAAAGTGGTCGTCGGAGGGACCTTTGACAGGCTCCACCTCGGGCACAAGGCGTTGCTGAGGAAGGCCTTCGAGGTGGGGAAGTACGTCTACGTTGGACTGACCGCCGACGAGATGGTGAGGAACAAGCCCCACGCGGATAAAATCCTTCCCTACGAGCTCCGCCTGAGAGATCTGCTCAAGTTCTTCGAGGTTAACGGCTACTCCAACTACCGGGTCATCAAGATACACACGGCCATAGGCTTCGCGGATAAGATGAAGAGCCTCGATGCCATAGTCGTCAGTGAGGAGACCTACAAGGGGGCACTCATAGTGAACAGAGCTAGAGAAGAGAGGGGCCTGAAGCCCCTCGAGATAGTGACCATCGGGATCGTAAGGAGCAGCCTCGGGGCGAAGATAAGCTCTTCCCTGATCAGGGCAGGCCTCATCGACCCGCTCGGAAATCCGAGGAAGAAAGATTCACCGTAATGCCCTCCGCGCTATTGGGGCGTACTCCACGTCAAAGCCGAAAGCTCTCGGTCCAAGCAATTCAAGTCCACGCTGAGACCTCCATACTTCAGGGGCAGAAAACCCAAAAACCACGTATTCCTCTCCGAGCCTCACCTCGGAGTTCACAACGGGGACTCCTTCCGAAGTTAGCATGGTTATCAAATCAGGCACAGTCACATCTACGCTTCCGTTTCTTAACCCGAGGAGGTTTTCATTTTTAAACAGAATCTCATATCTCTCACCCTCGAATTCCCCTATCCCCTCCAGCCCGATTAGCCCTATGGTAAAGCCTCGTTCTTCCTGCCTCTCAAGTGAGGCACAGACACCCCTGAAGAGAAGAACGCCCCCAAGCTTCATCAGTTCAGACTCCCACTCCTCACTTTTCAGGGCCCGGCCGATGGCAATAGCCCTACTGAGGGTGCCCTTTAAAAGAACCCGCTTCGAAACCGCGGCATCGAACGGGTGGGAGGCCACTCCAACCTTTCCAACCGCACTCACCACTGCCCTAACAAGCGTTTCTGCCCTCCTGTCATCCTCAATGCGGGGTACAATTAGAACGTCCTCTTCAGGAGTAACGATGGAAAAAGGCGCCATCTTGTGGCCGTGGAGATAATAAACCGAGTGATGGAGTTCAGGGACGGCTCTTCCAGCCATGTCCCCATCAACTACTGGAATCCCCAGCTCAGCGGCGGTGGCGAGCGCAACTGCCGTGCTGTTGCCCCCCAGCTCGGTAGGGACAACGGCCCCAAATTCTCTCCCCAGAAACTCTTCAAGCTCCAGAACAGCCAAAGCTGCGATATTTCTCTTTGGAGACCCACCCACGGGCCCAACGAAGTACGGGCTCACCGTAAAAGCATTCTCAGGCAGGTCCTCTACCCCAATGAGCCGTATCTCTCGATCTTTTCTAAGCACTTGTTCAATCCACTTCCAGCCGTTTTCTGGGCTTCCCCCACCCCCACAGCCAAGAAGCGTACATCCGGCGATCAGATCTTTCAGTTCGTCTTCCCCAAGCCGGCGGCCAGAGTTTTTCAGATTCTGCATAATCAACACCACGCTCAGAGTGTTTCCAAACGAAATTTGGGATAAAAGGATTTAAGGGTTGAGCATCAATTCATTCCCGGGGATACCTATGACGAAGCTGAAAGAGCCGATAATAGCGATAAATTTCAAGACATACATCGAGGCCACTGGCGAGAGAGCCCTTGAGATAGCCAAGGCCGCCGAGAAGGTCTGGAAGGAGACCGGGATAACTATAGTGGTCGCGCCGCAGCTGGCCGACCTTTACAGGATTGCCCAGGAGGTCGAGATTCCGGTCTTTGCCCAGCACATAGACCCGATTAAACCGGGAAGCCACACTGGCCACGTCCTCCCGGAGGCAGTTAAGGAAGCCGGGGCCGTCGGAACTCTCCTCAACCATTCGGAGAACAGGATGATTTTAGCGGACCTCGAAGCGGCCATAAGGCGCGCCGAGGAAGTTGGACTGATGACGATGGTCTGCTCCAACAACCCAGCAGTCAGCGCCGCCGTCGCCGCTCTGGGGCCAGATTACGTCGCAGTTGAACCGCCTGAACTGATAGGAACTGGCATTCCAGTCAGCAAGGCCAAGCCGGAAGTCATAACTGACACCGTCGAGCTCGTCAGGAAGGTAAACCCAGAGGTCAAGGTTCTGACCGGCGCAGGCATTTCCACTGGGGAGGACGTCAAGAAGGCTTTGGAGCTCGGAAGCGTTGGCGTTCTCCTCGCGAGCGGCGTTACCAAGGCAAAAGACCCGGAGAAGGCGATAAGGGATTTGGTGTCGCTGATTGTCTGAGCTTTTCTCTTAAAATTTTCAGCGCCGATGCGAACAATCTTTGCAAAGCAAAGCTTGACCAAAGTTGAGACTGCCCGATAAAATGTTCCTTTGGATGAGTGCCCCTCTAAATTCTGCAAGTTCGAGAGGATTTCCATTTAACAGGAGACTTTAATTTGGAGTCTGCTTTTCTTTTTGACGCCCTTTGGGCGTCGTACTTTGAGAGACTTCTTGAAAATTGGCCAGTTAAGAAGAAATCCAACTTAAAATCGCCTTTTTGAAGGAGTGCACACTCAAAAATCAGCATTTTTAGAAGCAGTCAGAATTTTCCGCCATCCGTCAGGATGCTTGAGCGTTAGCGAAAGCAGCACTTTGCGTCAGCAAAGCAAACTTTGCAGGGTAAAGTTTGATCAAAGAGTAAAATTCTCCCAAATTGGCTGGAAAGAGTTTGCATGTCCTTCCAAAAACTGCGAGCTTACTGTGGGTTTAACCTAAAAGCTGGCAGTTAAAGGGTTTCCTACTTCCTTTAACGTCCCTCGGGCGTTATATTTGCAGTGAAGCACTGTAATGATAAGCAATTGAAGAGTAAACCACTGGAAATTAGCCGTTTTAGAACGGACATGCCAACCTTGATCAAACTTCGCGAAGGCGAAGTTTGTGTGGTAGCCCCGCCGGGATTCGAACCCGGGTCGCGGGATCCAAAGTCCCGCATGCTTGGCCGCTACACCACGGGGCTGCCCGATAAGAAAAGCTAAGAAGGGACTTATAAACCTTAAGTCCACAGGTAGGTCAACACCCCCCATTCGAATCTTTGCTTCAGTTCTAGCCTTTGAAATAGAGGCAAACTTTTTTGATCAAACTTTGCTTGCGCAAAGTTTGCTAGAAGGCAAACTCCTCGACGGAGAACTCCTCCATAACCCTCTCGAAGTCGTTCTCTGGAGCGTAGAGGAAGCCGCAGCGAGTGCACTTGAGCACACCCTTTTCTTCACTCAGCGGGGAGAAGCAGACCGGACAGCGGTACTCCTCTCGGTTGAGCTGTTCATAAACCTCATCGCGCATGACAATTAGGTTCAGCTCGGCTTCCCAGTCCTCGTGGAGCATGCCCCAGTAGGGCGTTTCGACGGGATAGAAGTCCTCCAAAATCAGGGCGTTTATTCCAATGCTCTTAACGCCAGGCGGGAGCTTTCCGGCAGGCTCTATCGAGACCACATACTGGTCGTAGAACTCTATATTCTCTGCCCTAATTGTGAGACCCTTAGAGAGCCTTGAACGGAGCGGGATGAGCTGAAGGAAGAGGCTCTCCCTCTCGATGTCCCAGCTCGTGCTTATTGAGACGCTCCCCCTTGTGAAGAACTGGGTGATGTAGCGCTCGTCCCTTTCTTCACCGGCCAAAGAAAAGCCCAGCTTGCCCATCGCACGGTTTAGGAAGTTAGGCCGCGGGAGCTTCTGGTAGTTAATCAGGTACTCCCCTATCCAGCCGGCTAAGGGCATGGAGTAGCCGACGAAGTACTGCCTCTGGACGTTGAGGTAGGCCACGCTGGGGACGAGCTTCATAACGAAGAAAGTGGGAAACGAAAATATATATGGATTTCGTCAGCCGAAGAAGTCGTCCAGGCTTATGCTCTTCTTTGGCTTTTTCATCTTGGACTTCTCCTTCTTGATCTCCTTATCGAGACCCTCAGCAGTTGATTTAGCCCAATTTTCGACCTTCCCAGATTTAACTTTCTTCTCCCTGAGCTCCTCGCGCTTCTTGAACTTGCCATTGGCCTTAAGCTCGTCGAGGTACCCGCTCCTGCCGTTGGACTTGCCGGTCCTGGCCTTTATCATCTTCTCGCAGACGTCGGCGGAGAAGCCCATCAAAGTCCTCTGCCTTTCGGGGAAGACGTTCTCAAAGAGAGTCTTTATGTCCTTCTCGGTCAGGCATATCCTCTGCCTCGTGTAGTCCAGCACGTCGTACTTCGTAACGAGCATTTTAGCCGTCGGAAGGTACTTCTCTATTGCCCCCTTGCTAACGGTCAGCACTATCTTCCCGCCGCACTTAGGGCACTTGCCAGTTAGCGGTGGTCTCCTGTACTTCGTGTTGCACTTCACACACCTGAACTCCTGTCTGGTGAAGCTCCTTAGATTGCCCCTAAGGTCTGGAACGAGGTGAGAGTTAATTATAGTCTCAGCGACGTGGTTCTCATCCACAGCCCTTATGCGCTCCGCCAAAGCCAGCTGTCTCGCCACCTTCTCCTCCATATCGCCGAGCTGTTTGTACAGGCTCATCTTCGGGCCGAGGCCGATATCATCGGTGTCGTGGGTGAACTTTATACCCTCGTACATCTCTGGCTTTCCAAGCCTGTCCTCAACGCGCTCTATTATCTTGACCTCCTTGGGCGATTTAAGCTCGTAGGTGGCTTGATAGAACTCGAGCGGATAATACCTGACGACGTCCATGTTGTGAACCTCGCTGTCTACTTCCCTCGGGTCCAAACGGGTTGTAACGACCAGCGGCGCGTCCATCTTTCCACCGCGCTTCTCGGGTAGGTAGTACTTGCTGAAGTTCAGCAAAGCATCGAGGAGGAGCATGACTGCATCTTCGTCGCCGTCGCAGTTACGTCTTTTGGCTGCATGATAATACGGATGGGCATAGCCTACCAGGACGTCAGAGAAGCCTATTATCCGGCCTATGATTCCGGCAGAGGTGTGCGGAGCAAGGCCGATGACGAGATGGCCGATTAGGTCCTCCATCTTCTCCGCGTTGTAGAACCGTGGCAGGCCGTAGAACTTCTCCAAGAGGTCGTCGATGAAGCGTGCTACCTTGAGGAGGTACCTTCCAGCTTCATAGGAGAGGATTACATCCTGAACTTTGAGCTCGAGTATCTGATCGTCGCTCACCAGGGGCTTTCCTTCGAAGTCGTGGGTGTAGCCGAGCTCGCGGAGCTTCTCGACACTTACACCCACTTCCCTTGGCCTGAAGTGGGTTATCGGGGCATCGGTCGCATCGAAACGAATCGTGCCGTCTTTAAAGACGTAGACGTCGTTCTTGGCCCTCAGCAAACCTTTCTCCAGGGGCTCGGCCATCTTGTAGCCGGAGGTCATTCCCTGGACGCCCTTGAGCTTGTCTATGCCGTAGACCTTGACGTTCTCCATCGCCTGGCGGAGCAGCTCGGCTGGCTTGATTTTTCTCATGGCATAGGGCCTGAGCTCGACGCCGCAGCGGGGACAGCGGAAGTCGAAGCCCTCGGCCTGGCCCTCCGGGTAGTCAGCGTTGCACTTCGGGCAGTGCCAGAGAAGCTCTTTCCTCGTTCCGCAGCGCGGACAGAGGTGCTCTGGACCAACGTGACCGCACTCCGGACACTTGAAGAAGGCTATCTCGACCTCAGCGGTCTTGCCTTCTTCGGCGGCCTTCTTGATGTCACGGGAGCTCCCACCGGCCAAGCCAATCGGGAAGAGAACCTGCACTGGCGGCTTCATCTTCCTCTCCTTGGCCTTCTCGGGCCTGCCCATCCTCGCGCCTATCCAGCTTATGCCCCTATCCCTGAGCTTTATCCTGTTGTTCTCGTTGATGATGTCAATGACGGTGTAGAACGGCTTGGTCTTAAACTCCCACTCGAGGTTGCCCAGAGGAGTCAGCAGGGCGGCGCTCCAGGGATACTCAATCACGATGACCTTTTTCTTGCCCTCAACACGCTCAAGCCTGTGCGGAAGGCCCAGAAGCTCGAGGTAGCGCTTGATTTTAGGCTCGTTGTCGAGGATTACCTTTTTGGCGAACTTGTTCTTCATGTGCTCGTCCCACTCTATCTGAGCACCGAGAAGGTATCTTTGAAGCTCCTCGACTTGCTCTGGTTTGAGAGTGTTCCAGTAGAGGGTGTAGTAGGGGTGAAGCGGTATATCCAGAACCTTCGAGATGTGTATGGCCTCTTCAACGCTCGGCCTCACGCGGAGCGGGTCTTTAAGGAGCCTCTCCAAAAAATCGGGATCGAGCTCGATATATTCAGCCGCCTCTTCTATTGCTTCTCTATCGTTGTCCTCGAAGGGCCTCAGCTCGACCTCGTAGGTCTCGGCTATGGCCTTCACGAACTCCTGTATCCACCACTCCTCGACGTAGTTCGCTGGAAGGAGCGTCTGGTTGTTCTCCACGAAGTCGCCGAAGTTCACCAGGGCGTCGCCGACGTAGAGTATCTCCTCGATTTCATCGCGGACATTCAATGCCGTCTCGTAGTCGTCTACCCTGATAACCGAGCCATCCTTGAGCTTGACTATCGGCCCCTCGACGGTGGTCGCTGGCGTAACGATACAGCCCTTGCCTGGCCTCTCGGTCTTCATCTGGGTGCCTATCGCTATGAACTCGTCAAGGATGAGCATGGTGGCTGGATTGACGCTCCAGGTGGCGAAGCCGCTGACGCGGGAGCGGCCGTACCTCAGGCGGAAGCCGCCGTTCTCGGAAGGCTCGGCGAAGAGGGGCCTGCCCCCAATTATCTCTTTAGTGTACTTCTTGTTCGGCGCGATGTTGGCCCTAAACTTCTCGTAAAGCTCGTAGTAGAAGCCTCTCTCGACTTTCTCTTTGACCTCATCTGGGGCCGCATCTTCCTTCGCGGTCTCGTCCTTCGCTTCCTTGGTCTCGGTCTTGCCCTTCTCCTTTGCCTCGACGAACTCCTTTATCCAGTCCCACCCATCAACGCCCATCTTGTCTATGTACTTGACCAGCTTCTTCGCCTTCTGGAGGACACCCTCAGCCAGAACGAGAATCGCTCCACCGCGAAGGTGGTTGGTCTCGACGCCGGGAACGTCGCGGTGGGACACCTCAACTTTATCGGTCTCTTCGCCAGTTATCTCTATCGGGATGTTTCTCATGGCGAGGCGAACCTCGTCCGCCTCTGGGTGATACTGCAGCCTTGTAACCGCGCGGTGGTAGAGATCAATCTCCTCCACCATTCTCTCTATGTGCTTCTCGCTTGGCTTGAAGCGATCCAGGCCGAGCTTTTTCCTGACGTAGTCGCCAACGAGAACACTCAATGCCTGAGCCGTTCCACCGGAGCTCCTTATTGGCCCGGCATAGTAGAGGGCTAAGTACTCACTCCCATCGGCCCACTCGTTGCGCTTGATTTTAACGTCCGCTATCCCCTCCAGAGGAGCGGAAACGATACCCTCGGTGAGAATAGCCAACGCCGTTCTGACGGCCTGTTCAGCGTAGCGCTCCTTGCTCCCCAGGTCGCCGAACTTGCCCTCGATTATCTCATCAACTACTTTTAGGGCCGCCAATTCTTTTCCATACTCCTTAACGAGGGCCCTTATCCTCTCGGCGACGCCGGGTGGACCAACCAAACTCTCAACACGGCCGGCCATGTCCGTCGCTTGGGGAACCTCGACGTCCAAGCTCGGATCCTTACCCTGAGCCCTCGCCTTTCTCGCTATCTCATAGGCCCTGTCAATCTCGCGTTGGAGCCATTCGAAGTAAGCCTTCATCTCCTCGGAGTAAAGCTCCATCTCAGACACCCTCGCAGTACTGGTCAAACCTAACAACCGCCCTAAGGCGGGCGGTCTCCACATCTATTATCGGAACCCTCGCGGGGGTCGGGACAATGTTCACCATCTTCTGGAACTCAGTCTGGGCCTGCCAGGTACCCGTGTTTATCAGGAAGACGCCGTTGTAGACCTTGTACTCCATAACGTGAACGTGGCCGGCCTGGAAAAGGTCGGGAACATTTTCTATGACGAGCATATCCTCGGGGTCGGGCGCTATGGGAACCTTCTCTCCGAAGGTCGGAGCCAAGTGGCGGAGCTTGAGGAGGTCAAGCATAGCTTCCGCCGGCCTGTGATGGCTCCTGTTGGGAATGAAATTAACTACATCCTCAATTCCCCTTCCGTGGGCTACCAGGAAGTCCCTCCCGTGGAGCCGTACCACCGCAGGATTGCTTATTATAACCGCGTTCTTCAGCCTGAGCAGGGGGCGAGCGTACTCCTCATAGAAACCCGGCTGAGGTATAGCCGTTCTTGCTGCATCGTGGTTGCCGGGACCGATGAACATCGTTATGTGATCTGGAACATTGGAGAGGAGATTCGCCAGAGCCTCGTACTGGTCAAAGATGTCTGGAATGGCCAGCTCGTTATACTGGCCGGGATAAATACCGATGCCGTCGACAACGTCGCCGGCTATTATCATGTACTTAATCCTGCTGACGAGCTCCTCTTCCGTCTTGTTGTTCACGTCGCCGTTAAGCCACTCAAGGAAGCGCATAAAGGCCTTCTCGCAGAACTTGTTGCTCCCAACGTGGATGTCACTCAAGAGAACGGCGTAGACCTTTTCTTCAAGCGGTGGCTTGTCGCGCTTGAACTTCGGCACGTCCGGGAGGTATATCTTATCCGCAAAGAATATGCCCCTACCAGAATAGCGGCCCCTGAAGGCCACTACCGCGTCGGGCATTATTTCAAAGAACTTCTTCGAGTCCTCGTTGCGGCGGTTTATGAAGACCTTGATAACCCCAGTCCCGTCCTCGACCTCGAACATGAAGCCCTTGGCCGTTTCCTTCTTCGAGTTGACGAGGCCGATGATGGTTACATCGTCTTCGGTGCGGACATAGCTGAGCTTGGCTATATCGATTACACTACCCACCTCAGGGTTCTCCCGCAGAATGCGGCGCATTTTCTTGAGCCTGCTCCTGAATAGGTCAGCGTAAACTTTGACTATTATTTCTCCGTCCTTCCCGGCAGCGCTCTTGGCCTTTGGAATGGCCAGCTTGACGTTCTTGACATCGAAAGCAACCTCGTAGTCATCTGGAATCTCCTTGGCCCGGTAGTGAAAGCCCTCTTTCGGCGAGAGTTTAAAATCAGAATATACCGAATAGCTCTTCTCTTCCTCAAGAACTTCATCGCTGACGTAAGCTATTGGAACGCCATAGTCCCCATAAACTATCTTTGGCTTGAGGTCGCTCTCATCCACATTCTCATAACTGCTTGAGTAGCCGCTCGCATAACTGCTACTGTCCTCGACAGAAGTTTCTTCCGCCGATACCTCTGTTTCCACTGGAACGGCAACTTCTGCTCCATCCAAAGCGGAAGCATTCACGACTCCAGTTTCAGGTGTCGGCCCAGCAGCTGCCCCCAACTCTTCCACAGTTCCACTGGAAATAAAACTCTCCCCCCCAGAAAAGTGATGCTCTTCTTGCTCTAATGATGAGATTAAAGCCGTTTCCTCGCCGCTTTCTAAAGCATCTCCACTGGAAATAAAGGTTTCAGTTCTCTCAACAGAAGAAGAGACATCAACTGAGGTTTCGTCCGAGTCAGGCATCTGGGCAGCGAACTCGTCCGATTTAGGCATTTCACCAGAAAATTCGGCCTCTGAAGGAACATCCACTGAGGGTTCATCCCCAGATTTTGACCCTTCAGAGGGCTCAATGGAGGTCCCACTTTCCAATGGAGAGATGCCCTTCTCCACGAGAAACTCCCGGGCAATGGTGGAGTCTATGACGAAAGTGCCCCTAGCTTTGGCGAACTTTACAAGCTCGGCCAGCGTAAAATCCCTCTTGTAGTGCCCCTCAAGGAGGTAGTACGCGGAGGGAGTGATTAGATAGTTGTTGGCCATTAAATCCTCAATCAGGCCCATCAGAGCAGCCTCCTCTGACGCGACATGCTTATGGTAAGCATAGTCTGGAGCTGGTGATCGTGGCGGTATATGTTCTTGACCTTATAAGGTGTCACGTTGAGGCGTATCTCCTTGGTCCTTCCATACCTGCCCTTGCTGACGACCTTGGCGTTGATGATGCCAAGCATGTCGAGTTCGTTTATCAGGTCGCTGACACGCCTCTGGGTGAGCGGCTCAAGGTCGATGTGATCGCATAGGGACTTGTAGACAGAATAGACGTCGCCAGTGTTGGCTGGCAGCTCACCGTTTTCATCCAAGAGGACTATAGCGTAGAGGAGAACCTTCGAGTGAAGAGGGAGGGTTTTTATGACCTCTTCCATGGTGTCCTGCTCAATCTTCTCCTGGGCCTTCCAGACGTGCCTTTCGGTTACTCTCGATGCCCCCTCACGCTCGGCTATCTCACCGGAAACGCGGAGAAGGTCGAGGGCGCGCCTGGCATCCCCATGCTCGCGGGCCGCCAGAGCGGCACAGAGCGGAACAACGCCGTCATCGAGAACGCCCTCGTTAAAAGCGTCCTTTGCCCTTTGCATGAGGATATCACGGAGCTGGTTGGCGTCGTACGGCGGGAAGACAACCTCCTCCTCACTCAGACTTGAGAGGACGCGCGGATCGAGGTAGTCCTTGAACTTGAGGTCGTTAGAGATTCCGATTATGCTAACCTTGGCACGGTGGAGCTCGGTGTTTATCCTCGTGAGGCTGTAGAGGATGTCATCGCCGCTCTTCTTAATGAGTTTGTCTATCTCGTCGAGGACTATAATGACGAAGCGCTCCTTCGCATCGATGACCTCCTTGAGCTTTGTGTAGACCTCATCAGTAGGCCATCCCACGAGCGGAACTTCAACACCGCTTTCATCCCTGAAGTAGTTCACGATGTTGGCAAGAACGCGGTACTGAGTATCAACAATCTCACAGTTGACGTAGATAACATCGACGGGAACGTTGTACTTCTGGGAAATCTTTTTCAGCTCCTCGGTAACGAACTTAATGGTTACTGTCTTACCAGTACCAGTTTTACCGTAGACAAAAACATTTGAAGGTGTCTCTCCTCTCAAAACAGGAACGAGTATATGTGCAAGGTTTTCAATCTGCTCACGCCTGTGTGGAAGCTCCTTGGGGGTGTAGCTGTGCCTCAGGACCTCCTTATTTTTGAAGATTTTCTTGGCATGGAGGTACTTTTCGAAGATTGAATCGAGGTAATTGTCATCCATCAACATCACCCATTCCACTGGAAATCCAACTCTGGACATAATTGTTGTACAGAGTTGCGAATCATTACTGGAACATGCGACAAATTTTAACTGCGATAATTGTAAATCCATGCACTTATCTCCCAATATTATGGACATCAGACAGGCCTTCCACAGGAAGCACCGGATACAGAGGAAAGCGTAGGTAGTATAGGTCATGGGTTTATATGCCTTGTTGAACAGGGGGATGTAAAAAAGATGTGGGAACATCAAGTAGATAGTCAAAGATACATGTTTTCCCTCATGGCATTACGTTTGGCTTCCTCTTGAGCCGCAAGGATTTCGTTAAGTAGCTTTTTAGCGTCGCTCTCGGGCATTCCAACTTTGGCAACCAAGAAGCGGAGGAGTTCCTCCTTCGTCGCCCCCTTCTGGATCCTCTCATAAACCATCCACACGATGCGGTCAAAGACCTCCTGGGCAAAAGCTTCTTCTATGCCCAACACCGTGACCGCCTCTTGGAGACCAATCAGGAGTGCCGCAAGTGCATCGTTAAACTCCTCCTTGCCTAGGGATTTTTTATCGAGATCCACCCTCAGATACACCTCGTCATTCATGCCCGAAAGCGTGAACTTCATGAGGTTAACCCGATCGTTGAGCAGGAGAAGAGTGTGATACACCTTTAAACGCTCGTCCTTGGTCATTGCTAGCGTCTCCAGCCGAAGCGGCACGATAAGATGAACGAAGCCTTCAGAGAACATTACGAGGAGAGTAAACGGCATCCTGGGATGTTCGGCCATATAGACACCTTGGCCAACATTCGTGATAGACCACGGCAGGTCAACGATGTCCTTGGCCGCATCGTCACCCTCTTTAAGCCAACTGAGAACTTGGTTTTCAATATCTTCCAATGGAATCACCAGATGAAGTTTTGCTTTAAAAGTTAATAACGGTATCGTTCCAAACGAAATGAGAGGGTTCTGTGACCATAGTTGTTCATTAAGAGTTTACGTTTGGAAATGACTCAAAGAATGCAGTTGCTCATTTCCAATGAAGGAAAAGTGAACAGTTTTGAACATCAAATTATGCACATGGATGCCTGTTATTGTACAATTGCAATAAACACATTCAATAAAATTTTATTAAATGTTAAGCGGTTTTGTACCCCCTGGGAGTTTTGTTTCCAGTGGAGACGGACCATGGCTACTCCACCTGTTCTCGTTTCTTTTTGGTGAAACTCTCCCGTCTTCTTTTCGACTTCGTGTATTTATATTTTTTCATGAACAATGTTCACAAAACTGGAACAACACAAACAAGTCATGAACATGTATTCCAAATTTGCCTGAAGATGCTTAAAAGCACGTTAATTTGGTATTTGTAAATCCATTTATAAACGCTACTTTCTGTTTTTCTCTTCTCAAAACGTTCCATTCCTCCAAAACCGAGTTCCAGTGGAAATAAAACTCTGGGGGGTCGTGTAGATTATCATCGAAAAAGACCTTTATTTCCACTGGAAAAATAACTCCATCTCTGGACACTTTAAGCCATCGGTGATAACTTTTTAAATCTCAATCTATGAACTGTAAACCATGATTCCAGCACTCCTCGTTAGAAGGCTCTTGAAATTTAAGGTGCGGGTGAGCAGAAACAAACTCATACTTATCTCCATGGCTGTCTTGGGGCTAGCACTCGTTTTTGCAACCCTGTTCATGTATTTTGAAAAGGTGGATTTCTTCACGGCGTTCTACTGGGCGTTGATAACCATGGCCACCATTGGGTACGGCGACATAACTCCCGAAACTGGGGCCGGACGGATAGTCGCGATGGTGGCCGCGGTAGCGGGTATCTCAACATTTACTGCTCTCGTTTCGGTTTTGGCTGAGTACTTCATATCGTCATCTCTAAGGAGGATGATGGGGATGCACCGAGTAAAGTATGTTGGTCATTATGTTATCATAGGTCAGGGGAGTAGTGTCCCAAGCTGTGTTAGTGAACTGATGTCTGCAATCTCTTCTGGGGATGCGGATCTAAAGCCGATCGTGGTTGTCCTCCCCAGCGATGAGGAGCGCAAGAAGATGGAACTTCCAGAAGAAGTGGAGGTTCTCATTGGGGACTCAACCAACAGGGAAACCCTTGAGCGGGCCCACGTTGAAGGGGCTTCCCATGTTATACTCTCCCTCGAGGACGACTCAAAGTCTGTCTTCACGACACTCATGATAAAGCGCCTGTCCAAGGCGAAAGTCTTCGTTGAGGCTCTCAGACCCGAGAGCGTTGAGCTCCTAAAGCAGGCTGGAGCGGATAGGGTCATAACGAGCAGGAGTCTTGCGGGTAGGCTCCTGGCGAGCTCAGTATTTGAGCCTGAGGTTGTCGATGTTATTGATGACCTGACCACCGCTTCTCGGGGCTACGACATCGCGGCGATCACTAGGAAAGAGTTATGGGGGGTTCCCTACTTTGAGGCGTTTAAGCGACTCTATGCCGAGGGTTATTTCTTGGTTGGCTACTATCGTGATGGGGCTGTTCTGATGCCCGGACTCAGTGAGCCAATCCCCGAGGGCGCGAAGCTACTCGTAATAAAGAGGTCCACTTCCACTGGAGAAAAGTGATTAATGGGCTTTAAAATTTCTTTACTCCTGTGTGGTTTTCAAACGGATTTGCAGTGGGGCATCTGGCGCGTTTTAAGCCAATCGGACCAAAATCTTAAAAGTTCTATCTGCTGAGAAAAGTATATAACCCTTCAATTTTTTACCCCTATGGAAGGTAGTCCCAGTGGGTGAGCGAGATGCCGAAGAAAAAGACGGTTGAAGATGAAATAAAAGAGCTCGAGGAATTTGAGGAGCTCGAGGTCGTTGAGGAGTCATCATCAAGCTCAACCAAGAAAAAGGCCCAGAAGGAAATCAAAACGCTGGAGGATCTTCCTGGCGTCGGTCCGGCCACTGCCGAAAAGCTTCGCGAGGCTGGCTATGACAGCATCGAGGCCATAGCCGTTGCATCTCCAATGGAACTCAAGGAGATAGCGGGAATAAGCGAGGGCGCTGCGCTTAAGATAATTCAGGCCGCCAGAGAGGCAGCAAACATCGGAACTTTTATGCGCGCCGATGAGTACATGGAAAAGAGGAGAACCATAGGCAGGATTTCCACTGGAAGCAAGAGCCTCGACAAGCTCGTCGGTGGGGGCATTGAGACTCAGGCGATAACCGAAGTTTTCGGTGAGTTTGGAAGCGGTAAGACCCAGCTCGCTCACACGCTCGCGGTTATGGTTCAGCTTCCGCCAGAGGAGGGTGGACTTCACGGCTCCGTCATATGGATAGACACCGAGAACACCTTCAGGCCAGAGAGGATAAGGCAGATCGCCGAGAACCGTGGCCTGGATCCGGAGGAGGTTCTCCACAACATCTACGTCGCCAGAGCCTTCAACAGCAACCACCAGATGCTCCTGGTTGAGAGGGCGGAGGAGATAATCAAGGAGAAGGCCGAGACCGACAGGCCGGTTAAGCTGCTCGTCATAGACTCACTTATGGCCCACTTCAGGAGTGAGTATGTGGGCAGGGGCACCCTCGCTGAAAGACAGCAGAAGCTCGCCAAGCACCTCGCAGACCTACACCGCATAGCTGACCTCTACGACATAGCGGTCTTCGTCACCAACCAGGTTCAGGCGAAGCCGGATGCCTTCTTCGGCGACCCGACGAGACCAGTCGGTGGTCACATCTTAGCACACTCGGCGACTCTCAGGATATACCTCAGGAAGGGCAAGGCCGGCAAGAGGGTGGCGAGACTGATAGACAGCCCGCACCTGCCTGAGGGAGAAGCCATCTTTAGGATAACGGACAAGGGCGTCGAGGACTGAGTTAGCTTTTTAACCCCTCTTCTTTATTCCCCGTACATGTCAAAAGTTGAGGCTCGAACGAACCCTTCACGGGAAGAGCTCCTCGCGATAATCGATTCTGCCCTCTCCAACGAGGCTATCCTGACGATTTTCGCCAGGTGTAAGGTTCATTACGACGGCAGAGCTAAAAGCGAGCTCGGCTCAGGGGATAGAGTCATAATTGTCAAGCCTGACGGTGCTTTTCTCATCCATCAGAGCAGGAAGCGCGAGCCCGTGAACTGGCAGCCTCCGGGAAGCTTCGTGGCCGTCGAGGAGCGCGATGGCATTCTAGTTCTCCGCTCTGTTCGAAGGAAGCCCAAGGAAGTCCTTGAGGTCGAACTGGAGGAGGTTTACCTCGCTTCTCTCTTCAAGGCTGAAGACTACGAGGAGCTGGCATTGACTGGCAGCGAGGCAGAGATGGCCGAGATGATATTCAAAAATCCAGAACTCATCGAGGAGGGCTTCAAGCCCCTCTTCCGCGAGAAGCCCATCGGCCACGGCATAGTGGACATTCTCGGGAAGGACAAAAACGGAAACCTGGTCGTTCTGGAGTTAAAGCGCAGAAAAGCTGACCTCCACGCTGTAAGCCAGCTCAAGCGCTACGTCGAGGCCCTTAAACTGGAGCACGGGAGTGTTAGGGGAATTCTCGTTGCCCCATCGCTTACCTCTGGGGCGAAAAAGCTTCTCGAAAAGGAGGGTCTGGAATTCAGGAAGGTTCAGCCGCCCAAGAGGGAGAGGCTGAAAAAGGAACGGCAGACGACGCTGTTTTAGCCGATGTCCATCTCGTGGGGGAGCATCTCTCTGACCTTCACGACGAGTATCGTGTTTCTCTTTTTGACCTCTATTATCCGCCCCAAGCCGAGGAGCCTGACCTGGGCCCTGCAGACCGTCATTTCCCTCTCGTCGCTCTCCTCCCATGGAATCCTCTGCTCCATGCTTTCTAGCTTGAGTAGCTCGGCAAGGAGCCCTTCTGTTCCGGCCATAACGTCTTGATACGTCTCGTGGGTGAGGAAAACCATTCTTAGCTCGCGCGCCTTCTCGAGGGCTATGACGTTTCTTGCGCTCCTGATTTCGAGCGTCTTGTACGGACTCCTGAGGAGTTCGTCAAGAACGCGCCTGGCTATTCCGGTGAGAGTTACTGCCTCCATGCTCTCACCTCACAGGTAGATGCTCTCGTACTGCTTCTCGGCCTTTCTCCTCGCCTGCTCCATCTGCTCGTGCATCTTCCTGAGCTGCTCCTCTATCATCTCTGCCTCCTTGATCAGCGGCTCCGTCGAGACGTCTATAGGCGTCAGCTTCTTGAGGATCTCGATGACGTTGGCTGCCGCCCTCGGGTCGGGCCTGTCGCCGAAGGTCTCGCCGAGCAGAACGTAGGCGTTTAGGTTTTCCCTGCTCGCCTCCCAGAGGAGCTTGCCGCTCATCCCCATTATCGAGCCGTACTGGAGTATCTTGACGCCCAAGCTTTCAAGCTCGTTGTTGAGCTCTTCCCTCGCTCCAACGCCCCATACGTCCATCTGCTCCTTGAAGAAGCCTATTCCTATGCCACCCATGGAGATTACCTTCTCCGCGTTCATATCTTTGAGGTAACGCACCAGCTCCTTTGCTATCTCGCTTACCAAAGTTGGAGGCACGTAGATATCGGCAACGGCGAGGATTATATTGTCTTTTCCGTAGAACCTGAGTGGTGGGTTGGGCTTCCCCTCAAGGATGAGCGCCATCGGCGGGATGAATGGGCTCTCCACGTAGCCTATCATCTCCATTCCGAGTTCCTTCGCTAAGAAGTTGGCCGCTATGTGGCCTACTAGGCCTATTCCGGGATATCCCTCGATGAGAATGGGGTTCTTTATCTCGGGCAGGACTATCTTGACGGGCTTCCCGTTCTCCATGTTCTCACCCCCGAGAAATTTTTAGTTTCTAAAGGTTATTAAAGTTTCGCCGGAGTTGTCCTGCACGTTAGTATGGAATAGATTCCTAGTCCAACGTATGCCCCTATGAGAAAAAGAACCATTAAGGTAAGCTTTCTTTTGAAGCTTTTGTCGCCGTGCCTCTGGAAGAGCAGGATGAGAACCGCCACCAGAATGGCGTTCGTCGCAATTCTCGCCCAGCTACCCCCGAGCATTTCTTGGAAGAGTCCGTACATCGAAGGCGATACAAGCCCATAAGTAAGCCCTGCGATGGAAGAGAGCACCCACGGTCAGCTCTCCGTTTGAATTCTTGGTTCTCGCGTTCTCTATCCACTAGCCTCCCGAATCATGTTCGGGAATTGTTCAATTCCGTCAGGTGGGACTTAGGCGTTCTGCCTGTTCTTACTTGGCTTCTGGCTCCAGAGGGCAACCGCAGCGAAGAAAACACTCCATGGGACGACGAGTGCTATGGCGTCAGTAACCGGCGGACCTATCACTCCTTCCTTCTCCAGCACCCTGCTCAGCCCGTACACTGTCGTGAGGATAAGGATGGCGTAAACCATTGCCGTGCAGCCCTTCGAGGGACACCTGTTCCTGCTCCTAATGAAAAGGTACAGCCCCACGATGGGGATGATGAATAAGCTTGCCCCGAGGACAATCTCCCACGTGCTCATTGACGGATCCTCCCGCTTTCTTTTGGCTTGACCCAGAGTTCATAGCTGATAAGTCCGCCAACGGCCCATGCGAGCATGAAACCCGTAAACTGGACAATGGACAGCTCGACTTCCGAGGTGGCCCGCTGAGAGGCTATGGTAGTCCTACGAGCCAGCCTACCGCACCTCTGATTCCTTACCATGCGCTCCACTACAAGCCCTATGCCTAAAAGCGCCACCGTGAAAACCGCCCACGCCACCATAAACGTTCCGACGCGGGCTGTCATCTCGATGATTCCAGAAGTCACAAGGATAACGATTAGGGCGAGTCCCAGGACGTAGAAGTACCCTTTCCAGTAGGCGAGCTTCAGAACCCTGGACTCCGCTGGCCTGAAGAACTTCTTCCCCTTACGGGCCAGCTCGACGAGCCAGATGATGAGTCCTACCAGCACCAGCAGGTCCCAGATCGTCATTTTTAACACTCCTTCACCGATTGGATGTTACCAGTGGGTTTCTCCACCTCGTTTCCTATCGTTTTTCGGGTTTACTCGCAACGTATGTCAGATTCGCGAGGGCGGTAATTAGCATAGTTAGGCCTAGATACATTAGCCACTTGTTTTGTCCCACTAGGTTTGCGATGGAAATCAAAAACGCGACCAACACTGCTAAGACGGCCTGAATTAAAGTTCGTCGCTCGTTCACGCTTGCCACCTGCTGTCTTTCATTGTTTGGGTCAGCTCCATATTACCTCCTCCAAAATCTGCATTTGTTGTTGCGCGGTTTTCCTTATAGCTTTTTCCCTTCAACTTTGCGTAATTTTCTATGTATTTCTTAGATAGATGGTTTTTTCGAACCTTTGTTTTACATCCTGCCAGACCAGATCTAGGCTTGAGTAATCGCGTAAACATTCATGGACATTCAACAGTTTCATTTCCACTGGAAAGGCAAGTCTTAAATAACTCAAGCCTGATTTTTACAGGGTGATGTCCAAATGCCGAGGATAGGTATCATAGGCGGTTCTGGTGTTTACGGAGTTTTTGAGCCAGAGGAGACGGTGAAGATCCACACCCCCTACGGCAGGCCTTCGGCGCCGATTGAGATAGGAAAAATCGGGGATGTCGAGGTTGCGTTTATACCACGCCACGGCAAGCACCACGAGTTCCCGCCGCACGAGGTTCCATACAGGGCGAACATCTGGGTCCTCAAGGAGCTCGGCGTCGAGCGCGTCATCGGCGTAACCGCCGTCGGCTCGCTCCGCGAGGAGTACAAGCCGGGGGACATCGTCATAACCGACCAGTTCATTGACTTCACCAAAAAGAGGGACTACACCTTCTACAACGGGCCAAGGGTCGCCCACATCAGCATGGCCGACCCCTTCTGCCCCGAGATGAGGAAGATATTCTACGAGACGGCTAAAGAGCTCGGCTTCCCCGTCCACGAGAGGGGCACCTACGTCTGCATCGAGGGCCCGAGGTTCTCAACGCGCGCTGAGTCATTCATGTTCCGCCAGTACGCCCACATAATAGGAATGACCCTCGTTCCAGAGGTCAACCTTGCTAGGGAGCTCGGCATGTGCTACGTAAACATCGCAACCGTTACCGACTACGACGTCTGGGCAGACAAGCCGGTTGATGCCCAGGAGGTCATGAAGGTCATGGCCGAGAACAACTACAAGGTTCAGGAGCTTCTCAAGAAGGCGGTTCCTAAGATACCCGAGGAAAGGCACTGCGGCTGTGCTGATGTTCTTAAGAACGCTTTCGTTTGAGGCTTTTCTTTCGACAATCTTTTTAACTCCCTTGGGGAATATCCCCTCTTAAAAAGCACGGGTGGTCTGGATGGGCATTCTAATAAAAAACGGTTACGTCATCTACGGCGAGAACCTTGAAGTTATCAAAGCGGACGTCCTCATCGAGAGTAATAAAATAGTAGAGGTTGCCAAAAACATCAACAAGAGCGCTGACACGGTAATAGACGCCAAAGGCAAAGTCGTCTCCCCTGGCTTCGTCAATCTGCACACCCACTCACCCATGGGCCTCTTCAGGGGCCTGGCCGATGACCTGCCGCTGATGGACTGGCTCCAGAACCACATCTGGCCAAATGAGGCTAAGCTGACGAGAGAGTACACCAAAGTTGGGGCCTACCTCGGTGCCCTTGAGATGATTAAAACTGGCACCACAACTTTTCTAGACATGTACTTCTTCATGGATGCCGTCGCTGAAGTAACCCTCGAGAGCGGTCTGAGGGGATACCTGAGCTACGGCATGATCGACCTGGGCGACCCTGAGAAGACGGAGAAAGAGATAAAGGAAGCCCTCAGAACGATGGAGTTCATCGAGGGGCTCAACTCGGAGCGCGTTCAGTTCGTCTTCGGTCCTCATGCTCCATACACCTGTTCCCTGGCCCTGCTGAAGGAGGTCAGAAGGCTTGCCAATGAGCACGGGAAGATGATAACCATCCACGTCAGCGAAACGATGGCTGAGATAGGGCAGATATCCGAGCGCTACGGCAAAAGCCCTGTTGTCCTCCTCGACGAAATCGGCTTTCTGGGGAGGGACGTCATTATAGCCCACGGGGTATGGCTCGACAGCAGGGACATACACATCCTGGCCAGGAGTGGCGTTACCGTTGCCCACAACCCTGCGAGCAACATGAAGCTCGCCAGCGGCGTCATGCCCCTCCAGAGGCTTCTTAATGCGGGCGTTAACGTCGGCCTCGGCACCGATGGGTCGGCCAGCAACAACAACCTCGATATGCTTGACGAGATGAAGCTTGCGGCTCTTCTCCACAAGGTCCACAACCTCGACCCGACGGTTGCCGATGCAAAGACCGTCTTCAGAATGGCGACCGTCAACGGTGCGAGGGCACTCGGGCTCAAGGCAGGCATCATCAAGGAGGGCTATTTGGCGGATGTGGCAATAATAGACTTCAACAAACCTCACCTGAGGCCTATAAACAATGTGGTGAGCCATCTCGTTTACGCGGCCAACGGCAACGACGTCGAAACTACAATCGTTAACGGCGAGATGCTCATGCTCGACCGCGAGGTTCTCACCCTTGACGAGGAGAAAATTCTTAGCGAGGCGGAAAAAGTTATAGAAAAGCTCTCTTAACTCCTTTTCCCGCGCAACCCTTAAATCTTTTCTTCTAGAATTACTGTGGGTGGTTGCGGTGCTCTCCTTCGAAATCGTCCGTGGGGACATCACCCGCTTCCCGGCCGAGGCGATAGTCAACGCGGCGAACAGGTATCTTGAACACGGCGGCGGTGTAGCCTACGCGATAGCCAAAGCGGCCGCCGGCGATGCCCGCGAGTATATAAGGATAAGTAAGGAAGCGATGCGTGAACAGCTCGGAAAAGACTGGATAGAACACGGCGAGGTTGTTGTAACACCGGCGTTGAGGCTGGAGCGATACGGGATTAAATACGTCATTCACACGGTCGGCCCCTACTGCGGTGGGCGGTGGGATGAGGATAAAAAGGAAAAGCTGAGGAAGGCTATACTCGGCGCTCTGAGGAAGGCAGAGGAACTTGGCGTCAAAACGATAGCCTTTCCGGCGATAAGTGCGGGAATCTATGGCTGCCCCCTTGAGCAAGTCGTGAGAACGTTCAAGGAGACAGTGGAAGAGTTCTCGCGGGAAGCGAGGAGCGTCGAGAAGGTCTACCTCGTGCTGTACTCGGAGAGGGATTATGAGATTGCAAGGAAAGCCCTTGACTTTGGGTGAGGTTTTTATCGTTCGCTTTCAATTACTCCACTGGTGGTGCCTATGAGAATCGAGGACGTTTACATCTGGGACATCAACGCCAAGTGGCTCGGAATCTCACCCTTCCAGCTCATGGAGAACGCCGGCGCTGGAGTTGCCAGAACGATTGAGGAAAAGTTTGGGAAAGGCCTCAAGATAGCCGTCTTCTCTGGAACTGGCAACAACGGTGGAGATGGCTTTGTTGTTGCCCGTCACCTGAGCTTTGAGAACGATGTAACCGTTTTTCTTGTTGGCGATGAGGTAAAAATTAGAAGTGAGGAAGCTAAGCATAACTGGGAAATCCTGAATGGCCTCGACTTCGTGAGAATCAAGATCCTCAAGGACTCGACATACATTAAGGCCCTCGATTTGTCTGGCTTCGATGTCATAGTGGATGCCCTTCTTGGAGCCGGCACGAAGGGCGAGCCGCGCGAGCCGATACGCTCGGCCATCGAGAAGATAAACGAATACGCCGGAAAGGCCAAGATAGTCAGTGTTGACCTGCCGAGCGGCTATCCCTCAAAGGTTCAAGTTAAGGCCGACTTCGCCGTAACATTTCAGTGGGACAAGGAGGAGTATGAGGGCTTCGAGCGCGTTGTGGTTAAGATAGGCTATCCCAAGGAGCTCTACCATCTCGTCGGCCCCGGTGATGCGAAGTTCGCTTTAAGGAAGAAGGGCGAGCACAAGGGTCAGAATGGAAGGCTGTTAATAATCGGCGGAAGCGAGGACTACTTCGGCGCGCCCTACTTGGCGGCAAAAGCTGCTTCATATCTTGTGGACTTGGTTTATTTAGTGATGCCGGAATATCCTGCGAAGCGCATAGCCGACCCGGATATTATTCTAAGGCCAGTCGAAGGAAAGAACTTCACAAAAGAGCATCTTGAAGAAGTCTTGGCACTGGCAGAAAAGGCTGATGCCGTCATCATAGGGCCTGGCATAGGATTAAGGGAAGAAACTAAGGAGTTCGTCAGGGAATTTGTAAAGCGCTGCGAAAAGCCGATGGTGATTGATGCGGACGGTCTGAAGGCGGTGGCAGAGGATTTGAGCGTTTTGAAAGGCAAGACCTTCGTTCTCACACCCCACGCCGGTGAGTTCAAGGTTCTCTTTGGGGTGAAGCCTGAGGGTTCCTTCCAGGAAAAAGCAGAGCTCGTGAGGGCAAAGGCAAGGGAAATTGGCGGCGTTATCCTGCTCAAAGGTGCTTACGACGTCATAAGCGACGGGAAAACCTGGAAGTACAACAGAACAGGCAACAGGGGAATGACCACCGGAGGAACTGGAGATGTCTTGGCTGGCCTCGTTGGGGCCTTGCTGGCTCTGGGCAACGAGCCGCTAAGGGCCGCTTCCGTTGGTGCCTTTCTCAACGGCCTCGCTGGGGATATGGTGAAGAAAGAGCTCGGCGAGAACTTCACAGCACTGGAGGTTGCGAAAAAAGTCCCGCACGCGGTCAGGTGGGTGGTGGAGTTCTGAGGGGACTCAGAACTCCACGAGCTTCTTTACTTCCTTGGCCTTCTCGCAGAGCTCGCAGCTCTGAAGGAAAACGAGTATGTTGAGAAGATGGAAGAGCTCTACCTCAGTCAGATCCACCTCGGCCTGAGACACTCTCTTGATTATGGGCTGAGAGTTGAGTTCGATTTCGTTGAGTACGGCTTTGGTGAGCTGCTTCAGCTTTTCTCGGTCCTTTATTTTGGCGCCCGCTTTTTCAAGAATCTGGACGAGCTTCTCGACCTCTACTTGGAGATAGGCCTGTCTGAACTCCTCTACGCTCTCGTCCAAGTCTGCTTTTATGAGGAACAGCCTCGCCACCCTGGTGTAAATCCTCTCGTTTCCGTCGCTGTCGAGCTCCTCGATGAGTCCAGCGTTCTCGAGCATCTTCACGTGTCGATAGACGGTTGTTCTGTCCTTTCCAAGGGCCTCGCTGAGTTCGTTAATCGTCATTGGGCGCTCCTTGAGGAGTTGCAGAATCCTGAATCGGGTTTCCTCCGAGAGCACTTTGGCCTTTTCGGGTTCCGTGATAATGAGGACTTCCCTCACTTAATACTCCTCCAGCTTGTCCTGGGGCGTTTCTCCTTCCTCGACAATTTTCTTTCCGGCCGCGACCATGTCTATGCTGTGTACGACCCCGCCGAATTCCTCGATGGTTCTGACTATCTCCTCGTAGTCCAGGTCGTCACCGACCATGGTTATCTTGACGTTTTCGGTCTCCTTGTCTATTTCCACGAGGGTGATGTTGACACCATCGACTCCCTCAAGTTCGCTGAGTCCCAGGGCTAGCTCAGTCACTATCGGCTGGTGTGGTTTAAGCACGTCCAAAACGAGAAGCCTTATTCCCCTTGCCATAGTTCATCGCTTCCAGTTTCACCCTTACTTTTTAAGTATTTTCCCGAGTTTCTTGAGGAGCTCGATGGCCTCCTCGTCCCTACCCATCTTAGCCATTGCCAGCCACTCTATAGCGTGGATTATGTCCTCGTTGGAGAACTCCTTCAGCTTCTCTTCGTTGGCTTCTATCTCGTTGGATATATCTGTCTTGTATTCGTGCTCCTTCTTGAGGAGCTGGTCCATTACATCCAGCAGCTCCTCGTCGTTGAACTCATAACCAAGGGCCTTGAATATCTCAAGCTTCGTTTTGAGCCTCGACCTGGCTAAGTAGCGGAGCTCCTCGTCGCCGAGGTAGAGGTTTATGTAGAAGGCATCCGCCGTCCTTCCGTAGTACTTCTCCACGAGGTTTCCCTTCATTTCGGTCCTCTTGACCTCAACGAGGCCAGCCTCCTTGAGCTTCTCGATATGATGGTAAATTGTCTGTGGTGTCTTTCCCAGAATCTCGCTGAGCTGGGAAATCGTCATTTCCCTGTTCCTTAACAGTCCGAGTATCTTCCTCCGAGTATCTTCAAGCATCAGCTTGATGACCTCGGGGTCTGTAATGACCTTAACCTTCGCCATTGCTACCACCCAATTTAAACGTTTTAATGGTTCTTTGAACGTTCTGGCATATAATCCTTTTGCTTAAGGTCATGCTTGGACCTTTGGCGGGGGCTTATATATGTAAAGATTGCCTTCTGGTTAAATGCTTTGTGGACAAAATATCCATAGGGTGATAGACCTGGAGAAGAGGGAACTCTCCCGTGGGGGCTATAATCGAGATTTCCCTGTTCGTAACGCTCTACTTCATGATAATTCTCTCTACCCCTTTTGATTTTTAGGAGGGAAAGTTTAAATAAAGCCGACCGAAAAACTTTCGGAGGTGGATACGGTGGAGACCCCAAACCTTGACTTCCTGTTTTACCCCAAGAGCGTCGCGGTTATAGGTGCGTCCAACGTTCCCGGCAAGATTGGAAACTCGATAATGCGCTCGATAACCCTCAACTTCGATGGTAAGGTCTACGCCGTCAACGTCAAAGGTGGCGAGGTTGAGGTCAACGGGAGGAAGTTCTCCGTTTACAGGAGCATTAAGGATATTCCCGACGAGGTTGACGTCGCGGTCATAGCCGTTCCGGCCAAGTTTGTTCCTGATGTCATCGATGAGTGTGGCGAGAAGGGCGTCAAGGGTGCGGTCGTTATTTCCGCCGGCTTCAAAGAGGCTGGAAACATAGAGCTTGAGGAAGAGCTCGTTAAGAGGGCTAAGAAGTGGGGCATTCGCTTGGTTGGCCCCAACTGTCTCGGTGTTACCAACCTTGAGAACGGCTTCGACTGCAACTTCAACCCGCCGGAGAGGCAGGCGAGGCCGCCCTTCGGAAAAATCGCCTTCATGAGCCAGAGCGGTGCCTTCGGAGCTGCCATTCTCGACTGGGCCGCCAACCACATGATAGGTATGAGCAAGTTCATCAGCCTTGGAAACATGGCCGACCTCGACGAGAGCGACTTCATGGCTTACCTCGGCGAGGATTCGAAGACCGGAGTTATCACCGGTTACATCGAGGGCATCAAGGACGGAAGGAAGTTCTTCGAGACGGCCAAGGAGGTCACCCTCAGGAAGCCCGTCATAATCCTTAAGGCCGGAAGAACCGAGGCCGGCGCTAAGGCGGCGGCTTCCCACACCGGCTCGCTCGCAGGTTCATACAAGATATACGAGGCCGTCTTTGAGCAGACTGGGGTTCTCTCCGCCAAGAGCATGAGGCAGCTCTTCAACTACGCTAAGGCCCTTGCCATGCAGAAGCCCGCTAAAGGCAACCGCGTCGCTATAGTCACAAACGGCGGCGGTGCCGGAGTCATGATGAGCGACGGTTTGCTTGAGCGCGGCATGAAGCTCGCCGAGCTGAGCGAAGAAACCAACGAGAAGTTCAGGAAGGGCATAGAGGAAGGAAAGCTTCCGCACCACATGAGCTACAAGAATCCAATTGATGTCATCGGAGACGCCCCGTCTAGCAGGTACGAGCTAGCCATGCGCTACGCCCTGGAGGACCCGAACGTTGACGTTCTCGTTGTCATAGCCCTCTTCCAGAGCCCGGCTTTGGACGAGGGAATAGTTGACGCGGTAGCGAGGATGCAGGAGTACGGCAAGCCTATAATCTTCGTCGCTCCTGGAGGAGACTACCCGCACAGGATGGCAAGGAACATCGAGCAGAAGGGCGTCCCGGTCTACGAGACCGTTGAGGACGGAGTTGATGCTGTTTATGCCCTCGTCAGGTACGGCGAGTGGCTTAGGGAGAACGGGCGGCTTTGATGGGCTTTTTAGACTTTTTCCACAATTTTCATGGTCTTTACCCGTTTAAAGTCGTCATCAAATGTTGCTATTTTGTTTATGCCGTAGAACTCGCAGGTCGATACAATGAGCGCATCATTTGGGAGCAGATGATATTTCTCAATGGAGCTTTTTGAATTCTCCACAATCTCTGGGTTTATCTCGAGTATGCTGAAAACGGAGAAGGGTTCAAAGACAGGTTCTAAATTAACGCTAGCCAGAACTGAAGGGTTTCTCTTGATTTCGTAGGATTTCATTCCAGTTTTGGCCTTTATGTAGAAGAAGGTAACCTCTGAAGCAACTATCGGATTTATGAATCCCTTAATCTTTCCGTTTTCCACACTTTCAATGCGGGGTTTGGCCTTGGGTATGCCGCCGAGGTGGTATATGAGAACGTTTGAGTCAAAGAAAACGTTCTCCCTACCACTCATCTTCAATCTCCTCGATTATCGCGTCAATCTTGTCCTTATCCATTTTCACTATCCCAAAGGTTCTATCCGATATCTTCTGGGGCAGTATCTTAAGGGTAACCTCACTTCCCTCTGGAATGTTGAGCCTCTTCTTCGGCTTCAGGACGCCGTTTTCATAAACGGCCTCAACTATGACTTCCATGCTCCCACCAACTTTCCCTTGGCATTGGAGACTGATAAGCGTTTTGGATAATGAATAAGTCAGTTTGTGGAGAATTCACCCTGTGGAACCGCACTTTGAAAGGGTATTTTTCTCGTCTTCTTGAGTTGAGTTCTCCAAGGATATAATCTCCCAGTTTTTCATGTTAATGACGGCCTTGTAGACGGAGTAATTGCCGGTGCAGGCTTCTCGATTAGGCCCTATGTGGATGAAAACTACTGCTGTACAGGTTGTTAGGTTAAAACAACCAGCATGGCCGCAATTGGTCATGTTGGGGAACTTTTCTGAGGCTATTTCATCTGCAATAGTGTCGAGTTTGGCGATGTTAAAGGGGCAACTCCCTGTTCCTGCTACGTTAGTATTGTTTGTTAGTTTTTCATCGGTTTCGGGGCTGTTGAAATTTGGAATTTCAACGAGGATATAAACGAGGATCAATAAAAATATCCCAACGATGGGAATCAGCCGCTTCACTTGGCATCCCTCTTTGGCCGTCATGTTTTATGCCGACGGCTCCTAATGGTTTTCTTTAGGAAATATTTTTAAAATTTCTCTGCTGTAGGTTTTGAGTTGTATGGACAACTTCAAGCAGATCATCAAAAACTTTAAATCCTCTTCCTTCCTTTTTCTTCCCATGCTTGGTGATTGTTTTTGGCCTTGGTGAAGCCTTCCTCTTCTGCCCCGGCTTAGTCTGGAGTTTCGTTTCCACTGGAAATGGAGGTGCTTTGAATGGACGAGTTTAAGGTTACCCCATGGGACGTTGAGGGTTTGGTGGACTACAACAAGCTGATAGAGGAGTTTGGAACGAGTCCTTTGACTGACGAGCTGCTTGAGAAGACCGCCCAGCTGACCAAGAGCGAGCTACCGCTCTACTTTAGGAGGAGGTTCTTCTTCTCCCACAGGGACTACGATAAGGTTCTCCAAGACTACGAGAGCGGAAAGGGCTTCTTCCTTTACACTGGGAGGGGTCCGAGCGGGCCGATGCACATAGGCCACATCATACCCTTCTTCGCGACGAAATGGCTCCAGGAGAAGTTCGGCGTGAACCTCTACATCCAGATAACCGACGACGAGAAGTTCCTCTTCAAGGAGAAGCTGAGCTTTGACGACACCAAGTACTGGGCCTACCAGAACATCCTCGACATAATAGCGGTCGGCTTCGACCCTGACAGGACCTTCATCTTCCAGAACAGCGAGTTCACCAAAATCTACGAGATGGCCATTCCGATAGCCAAGAAGATAAACTTCTCGATGGCGAGGGCAGTGTTCGGCTTCACCGAGCAGAGCAAGATAGGAATGATTTTCTATCCGGCTATTCAGGCTGCACCGACCTTCTTCGAGAAGAAGCGCTGTTTAATTCCCGCTGCGATAGATCAGGATCCCTACTGGAGACTGCAGAGGGACTTCGCTGAAAGCCTTGGCTACTACAAGACGGCAGCTCTGCACAGCAAGTTCGTACCCGGCCTGATGGGTCTTGAAGGCAAGATGAGCGCCAGCAAGCCGGAAACGGCCATCTACCTGACCGACGATCCGGAGGAGGCCGGCAAGAAGATATGGAAGTACGCCCTGACCGGCGGCCAGCCAACCCTCAAGGAGCAGCGCGAGAAGGGCGGCAACCCGGAGAAGTGTGTCGTCTTCAAGTGGCTTGAGATATTCTTTGAGGAGGACGACAAAAAGCTCATGGAGCGCTACCACGCCTGTAAGGCCGGAGAGCTGACCTGTGGCGAGTGCAAGCGCTACCTCATAAAGAAGGTGCAGGAGTTCCTCATCGACCACCAAAAGAAGCGCAAGGAGGCCGAAAAGCAGGTAGAGAAGTTCAAGTACGCCGGTGAGCTCGCTAGAGAGCAGTGGGAGAGGAGCATCCCGGAGCCGCTGAAGGGCTGAGGCTCCGGTTTTTACTCCCTTTTCGAAAGTCTTTTATACTTCTTCGGGTTTGGATTTTACTGGTGGGTAAAAATGCGGAGGGCATCGCTTCTGGTCCCTCTTGTGGTCTTCATGGTCATAGTGAGCGGCTGTCTCGGCGGTGGGAATACCCCGACTAGCACGCCTTCGAGTGCTTCTTCACCCGCGGTTGAAACCACTTCAACGACTTCCGTGGAGCAGTTCCCTCCTGTGAAGTTCCTCTATCCGGAGAAGCCCGAGATCGTTAACCTGACGCTGGAAGATGCAACTGAGTTTTTCCGGGAAAAGTATTCGCGCGTTCCCTACTCCCAGTTCGGCAACATAACCGTCAACTACTCCAATGGCGTCTTCACTGGTGTTTACCGCTTTGTGCTCACGAACTTCACGGACAGGACGCTCTACCTGGCCATGCTTAAGACGGAAGATGAGCCGATAAAACTGAACATAACCATTGAGGGTGTTCCCCTAAACCTCTCCCGCGTTGATAGGTATCTCCTGTTTGATGAAGGGGTCGGGATCGAGTTCTACGCTGTTAACGTCTCCACGAACTTGACGACCCTCAGAGGGATTGCGCGCTACGAGTTCAGATACTTGGAGAACGAGGACGAGATAGGGGCTTTGGTTGGAAAGTATGGATTGCTCTTTGGCACGGACTTCTCCTGGTGGGAGTTTGCCTCGAAGAACGCCACCATAGTGGTGACTCCGTATCTTCCAAGGGACACGATTTTCGTGCTTTTCGGGCATGGTGTCGTTCGCAATGGCTCGAAGGTGATTTATACCTCACCTCTACATCCCTACCTCGGGTTCTCGCTCTACCTTCAGAACCTCAACTGGACGGATTTCTCGGTTAATGACGTCAACGTTACGGTGTACTACACCGCTGGCTGCTATAACCCTGAAGGTCTGGAGCTCGTTAAGAAGGAGCTGAACTTCACGATCGGTCTCTATCGCAACATCACCGGCGTGCTCCCCTCGAACAGGCTCGACGTGGTCTTTGTTCCGGGACTTCCCGCCCTTTCAAAGAGGCTTTTCAGCGAGCCGGTCAATGGGATTGACCTGAAGGGAACGTTCCTCGTCAACTGCCCCATTGACATAAAGGACTCGGCCGTTAACTACGCCTCCCTGCTCTTCCACGAACTTGCCCACGAGTGGTTCGGCCGATACGCCAGCTTCGGCCGGCTCAATGAGGCCTTCGCAGACTACATGAGGGTGGAGGCCTACCAGCGCTGGGACCCCAAACGCTATCCAACGTGGATAGAGGATATGGAAAGGATGGCCGTCAGAGATTCGAGTCAGTACACGTACTTTGAGGCCATGGACCCATCCCTACCCTACTGGAAGGTCAGTGGGGTTCTGTACAAGAAGGGCGCCTTCATACTGCGCTCTCTCCGCTTCGTCCTTGGAAATGAAACGTTCAATGAGATTCTCCACGAGGCGCTAACGGAGTGCCACGGTTCTTACTGCGCCGTCCAGGACTTCCAGCGTATAGCCGAGAACGTCTCCGGCGAAGACCTCGATTGGTTCTTCAACGAGTGGTTTAACTCCACGCTACTGCCGGACTATAACATCACTGACCTGAGCCTCTCGGCGACCGATAACGGCTACAACCTGACCTTTAGGCTGATTGATGCGAACAACTTCACCATGCCGGTAGAGCTTAGAATAGTCATGGAGAACGGCAAATTTGTCGATAAAACTGTGTGGGTCAATGAGGGAATGGCAGAAGTCACCCTTTCCTTGGAAGCTCGGCCAACTATAATAGTCATCGATCCCAATGAGTGGATGGCCAACATCAACAGAAACTTCGAGGTCGACGGGATTGAGGTGGTTGTTAATTAGGGAGCTTCTCTTCTTTTTTAATCTTGGCTTGGATCTCTAACGCGACTTGTGATACCATACCTCGCCTTTCCTTCCGGGATGGGTTCTACGATGTGAGGTCGACGAAGATAATGTCCTTCGCAAAAACTACGCCAAGCACATCGTAGGGCAGTGGGACAAATCTATTTCCGAGCCTCTGAAGCTATGATTTAGTAGGCGCTATTCTCTCCTTTTGTCTTCTTCTTCCATCAAAGAGCCGCATATTTTCGGGACTTTTGGCATTTTCATGAAAATTTTTTCATGGAGAAATGCATTTCTCTGTCCATTCGTGTTCATGTGTGCAGTTGAACGCTGGGATAAAATTCATCCGAGTCTCGATTTTTCTAACGACAAAACGTATTAGGTCCGAAGATCTATCATCTAATGGAGGTGGTGTGAGATGAAGAAAAGTGAAGCCCTCGCCGTGCTTATCGGGACTCAAATAGGTGCCGGCGTCCTCGGCCTGCCATATGCCGCCAAGAGCGTTGGTTTGATTCCCGCTGTAGTTGTGCTCATCGCGGTAATGATGCTCATGCTTTTCACCGCAAGGGTCGTTCTCGACTTCTCGGCTAGGATGAAGGGTGCCCAGCTTAGCACGATAGCCAAAAGAACCCTCGGGCGTGGCGGCGGTCTGCTCATGTTTGTGAGCGTCACGGTGATGAGCTTCGGCGCGCTCTTGGCATACATCGCCGGCATGGGTAGCGTCTTCGCGAGCCTCTTCGGGGTTAGTGAGACTCTGGGAGCACTGATATTCTGGGTTCTTGCCTCCCTGGTAATATACCTTGGCCTCGAGGCGAGTGGAAAGAGCGAGCTTGTCATGAGCCTCGTCATGCTCTTCCTCTTTCTCGCGGTCGCGGTCATGCTCCTGCCCCGTGGAAGGCTTGAGAACGCCCTATACATGAGCGACAGCGGTCTGTGGGCGATTGTGGGCGTTTCGATCTTCGCCCTTGGCTGCCACACCGTCATCCCCGATGTCTACAAGGGTCTCGGGAGCTACGAAGAGACGAAGAAGCTCCTTACATGGGCCTTCGTGATCCCAACGGCTATCTATGCACTCTTCATGGCATCTTTCCTGCTGGTCTTTGGCACCGAAACGCCCCAGATAGCCACGCAGGCCCTTGAGAGCATCTACGGGAGAACGGGGCTTATAATCGGCAACCTTATACCTCTCTTCGCCATAACGACCAGCTACATTGGAATAGGACTCGCCCAGCTGAGCAATGTTGAGGAGTACCTGAGGATGGACAGGAAGCTTGCCTGGGCCCTGACGGTTATTCCGCCGCTGGCGGTTTACCTCTCGGGCGTTGGTGACTTCGTGAGCGTTCTTGGAATCGCCGGAGACACTGGCGACCTGATGGCCTTCATCGTGTTGCCTATGGCCATATACATAGCCGACAGGCTTGGTCTGGCGTCAATCGAGAGAGAAGCGGAGGCTAGATACGGCTAAAATACTTTCAAACTCCATTCTTTTTTTCAAGCTCTATCGTGAGCTTCCAGCCTGGAATCCCTATACAGGAGTGTGGCTTTCGCGGGCATGACTTTGATGACCTGAGTCATATCACTGTGTGCTGGTGAGTTCCTTGGGAAGCCTTAAATTCCCTTTGTATAACTCCCGCCGGTGGATCACAGTGCTTCGCCTTCCATTCCGAGACGGGTTTTACGAGGTAAATCCCACCAAGATAGTTGCCCTGGCCAAAAACTACGCCGACCACGCCAAGGAAATGGAGAGCGACGTCCCAGAGAAGCCAGTCTTCTTCCTAAAACCGCCCTCCGCGCTCATCGGTCCGAACTCGACGATACTCCTCCCTCGGATGAGTAAGCGCGTTGACCACGAGGTAGAGCTGGCGGTGATCATCGGCAGGAGGGCGAAGAACGTTCCAGCTAAGAAGGCCATGGACTACGTCCTCGGCTACACGATACTGCTCGACATAACCGCTCGCGACATTCAGGCCGAAGCGAGGAAGAAGGGCCTTCCATGGACAATAGCTAAGGGCTTCGACACCTTCGCCCCGGTAGGGCCAAGGGTGGTCGATAAGAGAGAGCTCGACCCGAGCGACCTGGAAATAGGCCTGAAGGTCAACGGCGAAGTTAGGCAGCTCGGAAGGACGAGCGAGATGGTTTTCAAGATCCCAGAGCTGATAGAGTACATCTCAAGCGTGATGACACTCGAACCGGGCGACATAATAGCCACGGGGACCCCAGCTGGCGTTGGCCCCCTGAGGCACGGGGACAAAGTCGAGGCCTGGATAGAGGGCATCGGAACACTGGAGGAAGATGTGATAAGCGAGGGCTCGATACTGTGCTAGAAACTTTTTGTTTTTTCTTAATCTTTCTGATGGTGTGGATGAAGCGCGCCCTGCCTTTCTGCTCATCCTCACTGTTCTGGCATCTGGATGCCTCAAGGGCGGAAACTTCGTCTACGTCAAGGGAAAGACCCCTCGCCAGAGGGCACCAAAAAGTACGTCTTCTCTGGCCCCCTGAACCTGAGCATGAAGATAGACTCCAGCCCCAGTTGAGGTTAGTTTCGGAAAACGGCAGGTTTCTAAAGGACTTCGAAACCCGAACCATGTCGATACCGTTGTGGAGCTCCTCGAGGGAAAGTGGTTCGTGGTGATTCACAACCCGGGCGATAAGACGGCTTCCCTCGACATGGTGATAAAATTGGAGGTATGTATCGAACTTCCTTCGTGACTTTTTGAATTCCGCCCGATTTTATTTCGATTCTGTCCCTCCCACTGACTATCATTCGTTTGTTTTCTTCCTTGCTCAAATGTTATTCGATATCCCATAACGTAATGTGCGCCGGTGTCCATTTGAACATGCTGCTGATGAATCCTTATTCATGGAATATCAAAAACTGTCATAAAGGCTTGATTTGGCTGTTTGTTGGTTTTAAATTCCCGTTCTTGAATTTTAACGTCCTAACAAACTTTATATTCTAAAAAAGGCAATACCTATGCCCTAAGCATTCCATACCAATGTGGACATGAGTGCTCATAACTGTGCAGGGGGTTGAGAAATGGGTGGAGAAAAGGGAACCTATCGCGAAGTCACGCCTGCGGCGGTAATACTCGGTGTGATCTGGGGCGCCTTCATGGCTGCGAGCTTCACCTACGCCGGAATGATTATGGGATTCACCTCCGGTGGCTCTGCAATAGCCGCTATAGTTGGCTGGGGAATCCTCAGGGGACTGCTCAAGAAGGGAACCATCGTCGAGAACAACATCGTCCAGACAATAGCCTCCGCAGTCAACATCTCGGTCTCTGGAGTCATATTCACCATACCGGCGCTCTACATAATGGGTCTCAACGAGGAAATCAACATGCCCTACTTCTTCATCGCGACGGCTGCCGGAGCGATACTGGGAATCACCTTCATAATCCCACTGAGGAAGCAGATGATCGAGATAGACCGCCTCAGGTTCCCGACGGGAACTGCAGTAGCTACTGTCCTCAAGACCCCGGGAAGCGGAATTGAGAAGGCCAGGCTGCTCTTCCTTGGAATGATAATCAGTGCAGGAGTTTATCTCGTCCAGCAGTTCCCCATCCTCGGCCTTCCAGAGATAATCCCGGAGTACGTTGACCTCGGCTCTATCCTTCACCTGCCCTCCTGGGTCAACCTCACAATAGCGCTCTCCCTCATGGTCTTCGGAATGGGACTCATAACCGGAAGGAATGGTCTCATAGTCCTTGCCGGTGGAGTGCTCTCCTACTACATCATCACCCCACTCGTCAAGGCCCTTGGATGGATTCCAAGTGATGTCACCGACGGTGCGATAAGCTCCTTCGTCTACGCCAACATGACAAGGCCCCTCGGTATCGGAATGCTCCTTGGAGGCTCCATAGCTGGCCTCATACTCTCGCTTCCAGTCATAGTCGTTGCCATCAAGAGCATTGCGGGAGCCAGCAAGCTGGGTTCAAGGGCTAGGAACGAGGAGCTACCGATAAGCTACCTCTACGCTGGAATCGTCCTGGCGTTCCTCCTCCTGCTGGTGACGACCTACCAGCTTGGAGACCTCGGCCTGGGCAGGAGCCTGCTCACGGCACTCGTCGGCGTCGCGTGGATTTTCGTCGCCTCGCTCCTCGTTGCAATGTCCACTGGAATGACCGACTGGAGCCCGGTTTCCGGCCTCTCGCTCGTGTCGGTCATGATACTCCTCTACCTGACTAACAAGAACGTCCCGCTCACTATACTCCTTGGCGCCACCGTCGGAGTCGCCATCTCTGGAGCAGCCGACATGATGCAGGACCTCAAGACGGGCCACCTCGTCGGAGGCATTCCATCAAAGCAGCAGAAGGTCGAGCTCCTCACCGCCTGGATAGGGCCGATAATAGCCCTGACCGTCGTCGGTCTCATCTGGAAGGCCTACGGAATAGGAAACGAGATGGTTCCGGCGCCGCAGGCAATGGCCCTCAAGTCGATGGTCGAGGCCATCCTCGGAGGAAACGTCCCGGTGGACAAGTTCATCGCCGGTGGAATCCTCGGCTTCGCCCTTTCGATGAGCGGCATTCCAGGACTTGGAGTCCTCGTTGGACTCTCGATGTACCTGCCGATGCTTTACATCATCCCCTACGGAATCGGCTGTATAGTCCACGAGGTCGCCAAGAGGAAGAAGGGACACGAGTTCATTACGGAGAAGGTCCTCCCAGTGGCGGCTGGTCTGATGGTGGGAGAGGCCGCGATGACCCTCCTGTTCGCGGTCCTCACCGTGCTGGGAGTCCTTCACCCATGAGGTGATGGAAATGAAGAAGCTCATAGGCAACGTCATACTCACCATTGGTCTCGTTGGGGGAGCTATCACGGCTGCCAGGATACCGCCAATGTGGAGTGGCCTGGCGGTTTCGCTCGGCGTCATGGCCGTTGGCATAGTCCTGAGAAGGCAGGGTGCCAAAGAGGAGCTCCACAGAGCTGCCCAGAGCGGAACCGGCGGCGTCAAGGAGCTTGAAAGGCTCCTCACCGAGAGTCTCTCAAGGCTCGAGGCCATAATGGACGCCCCAAGGGAGAAGGTTCTCAGTGAACTCACCGCCATACTGGAGGAGCTCGAAGAGTTCGCGGAGAAGGCCCAGCCCCTCAGGATAGAGGGCCTCATGACCTATGGAACCATAATGACGGTCTTCAGCAGGGGCGAGAGGGCCCTCAACAGAGCCTGGAGCGCCTTCGCCGACGGCTATGAGGAGGAGGGAAGGAAGTACCTGCGCTTTGGCTACGAGGATCTGAAGGAGACCCTCCAGGCCATCAAGAGCCTGAGGGTCTGACTCTCTTTCCTCTTCTTCTTAGCTGTTATTATGCCCTTTTTGGGAGCGAAAAGCTGTGGGTGGTTTTGGCTCTTTAGAAAGATTGGGGATAGTTATTCAACAACGTAGGTGTGCACCATTAATCCACCGTGCCCGATGAGCCTGTGGTGGGCAATCTTGAAGCCGTTCTCCCCTATCGCCTTTTCTATGGCCCTCTTCTCCGTCGTTATGAAAACGCCGCGCTTTTCAAGAACCTTGGCCAGCTCAGCAAAGAACTCCATGTAGAGCTTTGGTATCATGCTCTTCCTCCCGATTTTGAGGCCGTAGGGCAAGTTGCTCACCGCGAAGTCAACGCTCTCAACGTATTCGCTCAGCTTCGTCGCATCGCCGAGTATAAAGTCTATCCTGTCGTAAACTCCAGCGGCCAGTGCGTTCATCTCGGCCCCACGGAGGTGCTTTCTGTACTTCTCAAGGCCAAATATTTTGCCTCCGTAGCCTCCCAAAGCCAGCTCTATCGGAATCGTCCCACTTCCGCAGAAGGGGTCGATGAAGGGCCCACCGTCTGGCTTGGCCAGCTCTATGAGCGCGTTGGCTATGCTCGCCTTGAGGTGCGCTGGGTGGTCGTAAACTCTCCAAGGCCTCTTGTGGAGGGAAGAATCGCCGGTGGTGTCTATCCCGAGGAAGAATACTTCACCAACCAGTTCCGCTCGGAAGATAACCGCTGGATGGTCGAGGTTAACTTTTGGCGTTCCGTATCTGCTCAGCCTGTCAAAAATTGCCTTTCCGACGGTTTTTGCTATATCAACACTGGTTATCTTGTGTTCTCCTTTCCTGAAGGAGCGAACCGCGAAGCTCTCACTGACCTTGATGTATTTTTCCACCGGAAGGGAAGCCACGAAGTCTTCGATTCTCTTCAGCGCGCTCTCTGGTTCGTCCTCACTTATTCCTTCGAACCTCTCGCTCGCTATCTCAACTATGACGCGGTGGAGCAGTCTTGAGCGTTCGTTTAAATATGTCGCAACGCTCAGCTCCCTCTTTCTGCCCTTCTCGTCGGTGTAGAAGGCCTCGCCTACCTCGGCCAGGACTCTACCCTCTACGCCCAGCGGCTTCTCCTCCACTCGAAACTGAGCTCCAAGCTGGCTGAGAAGGTTCTCCACTTCGGCCTTTGCCAGATCCTCAATCCCCTGGGAGGTCGTGACTAACAGCCTCATCTTTCATCACTCCATTATCACAACGACACCCTTCCACTTCTTTCCGAAGCACTCGCTAGCTATAACTTGCTTTCCTGTGAGCTTTTCAAGGAGCTTTATTCCGCCGTCACACTTCTTGAAGCCCGTCGCTATTCCAACGGTGAAGCCCTCTATCTCCCTTACCCCAACCCGCTTCGTGTTGTCAAGCTTTTCCCTCAGCTCTTCGCCGTATTTCCAGAGTATCCTCCTTGGGTCGAGGAGCAAATCCTCCTCGATGCCGTCAAGAACACCTTCGAAGTCCCAGACGAACTCTTGGCCTTTCTCCTCTTCCTTTCCGAAGAGGGTGAACCTTCCGGTCTGCCACTCGCGGAGGAGCCAGCGAGCCGTTTCCTCAAGGTCAACCTCGCCGCCCTTCCTGATTATGCCCTTGCGCTTTCCTATCTCCCTAAGGATGTCTTCTTCGCTGGAAAAGTCTTCAATGCCAAACTTCTCCGTTAGCGCCTCCTTTCTCGTCTCCAGGATTCTGCCGATGAGCTTCAGTGCCGGCTTAACTGGTTCCTCTATCTTATCTGCGGGAAAGCCTCCTTTGATGACTAGCTCATCGAAGTCATCTATGGGAACCACTCCGGGACTGTCGAGAAGCCATATCTTCTTGCTCAACCGTATGAGTTGTTTCCCCTTCGTGTAGCCGGGAATGGGCGCGGTTCCTACAGCTTTCTTTCCCTTCAGTGTGTTGATTATCGTGCTTTTCCCAACGTTTGGGTAACCTATTAGGGCCACCTTTACCTTTTCCTGCTCGTTCAAAAGCTCTTTCGCAAGTTTTTTGATCTCTCTCCTGAGTATCCCAGTTCCTTTCCTCTCGCGGGCTGATATAAAGACCATCGGAAGCTCGCTCTTCCTCTTATATTCTTCGGCCCATTCTTTGGGAACCAAATCAGCCTTGTTCATGACGATGAGGAGCTTTTTGCCTTCCTCCAGGACGAGCTTTTCCAGCTTCCTGTTCCTCGTTCCTATCGGGTCTCGGGCATCTACTACCTCGATGATTATGTCGGCCTCACCTATTACTTCCCTCACAACTCTCCACGCTTTCCTCTGTTTCATCTCGCACCACCGTTATCTCAAAGATGACAGTCCCGCCGTCAGTGTACGGCGGCCCAGGGTCAGGGCACTGCACGTATGCTTTCTCACCCTTACCGAGGCCAAGTTCCTTGGGCTTAATACCCTTTCGCAGTACAACTATGTACGGCAGTAGCGAGGCAAGAGCATGCGTGCACACAGCATCGGTCTCCTCTAGGTTGATGGTTGGGCCGTCAATCACGATTTTGTCCCCGGAACGAAAAACGGGACATTTTCCCCGAATTTCCACTACTCGAATCTCTAACCGCTCCATACCACCACCGAAATCTAAATAAAGCTTAAGGTTCAAAAAACTATTTGATAGGAGAAGCTTATGATAACGGTTGATGGTGGTGCTCAACGTGTCCGAGGATATTGAGGCGAAGATTCGCCGTTTGAGAGAGCTGGGCAAGGCCAATGCAGAGCCCGATGCTCCAAAGGTGGCTAAACCCCCAGTCAAAAAACCCCCTAAAAAGCCCCGCTCCATCGGGAGCATTAGAGAAAGGGAGAGGAGGAAAAAAATTCTCACTGGTGCGGCTATTGTTATAATTGTTATTCTTGTACTCTCTGTGGGAGCGTACGTTTATCTTCAAAACCGTGCCGCGGAGAAGCTTGCTCAGGCGAAGAATGAGAAACTGGCGGAGGTCAACCAGTACTTCCAGGGGGAAATAATGAACAGCACTATTGGTCAGCAGACCAAGCAACAGCTGATAAACGAGATTAATTCTGCCCAGTCGGTTGACGAAGTAAATGCTATAGACGTTGCAGCTGCCTATCAGAAAGCTTGGCAGGAATATCAAGCCCACCTGGAGGAGCAGCGGCGCTTGGAGTATGAGAGGCAACTCAACCAGACCAAGCAAGAGAAAATACGGCAGATAGAGCTCGAGTTCCAGCCACTTCTTTCGATGCCCCTTCCAGATGACCTCAAAAAGAAAGTTGTGGATTCCATGAAGAGCCTCGAAGAGCAGGTTGCGAGCTCCACCACGATAGAGCAGGTTGATTCTATCACAGTGGCTCCGTACCTCCTTGAACTATGGAAAGATTATTACTACTACATAATCGACACTATACCGACCCAGAGTGTCATACTGGAGAAGGGTACTACAAAGAAAATCGTTACAAAGGCCGAGGCCAAGTCCATTCTTGGTGGAATACTGGATTACAAGGAGCTCATTCAGTACAAGATTTACAAGGTTGAGTTCGTTGATATCGCCCTTGTCCTCTCGAGGGACAGGATAAACGGTGCTTTCCTCGCTCCGGGCGACAAGATAATGATATTCGCCAAGAACAGCACCAGCGCACTGTTCCAGGAGATCGTAAACGAGGGTTATGTCGAACTCGTCCTCTTGCCAACCGAGGCTGGAGCCATATCCGTCAACGAGGCCCAGACCCAGACCAGCTCCTCGAGCACTTCCTCGTCCACCCAGTACACTGAGGACCACACCACCACTTACACTCCAGGAGACACCTCTATAACCAACGGGCAGGCCATCAGCGACGTTTACAGCAACACCCAGACCGCCAGCCAGAGTGCTTCAGCCAGCTACAGCTATACCGTTGACCTCACTGAGATCCTCAAGGCAATAGCGGCAGGAAAGATACAGGCCAGCGAGGACGTTAAGGAGCAGCTGAGGAACTACGGGTGGGAGATAGTAGACCTTGAGAAAGAATCGGGCATGCTCGTGCTCGATCCAAACACCCAGTTCCTCGTCATCGTGAGGGTTCCATCCATCTTCGTGCCCGACATCCTCTCCAACCAGCAATATATCTACATCGCGAAGGTCGCGACCTGAGGTGATGAACATGAAACGCCTCGCAGTGCCTCTCTTTATTCTTTTGTTAGCTTCGTCTCTAGTCAGTGCAGCGACCTACGATCTTCCCGGGGACAACTACAATAACATTGGCATAATGGGCGAAGTCACGATAAATCTGAACGTTACTATTGTCAACACCGCTCCCTTCCCGAAGTTCATCATACTCAACCCGCGCTATGAATTCACGGTCTACAGGCTCGACAATACTGAGACGATGAACGCGTTCCTCATAGGGGGTAATGTGGTTCACAACCTATCAAACATCCAAAAGACAACCCTCAACTACTATACCGGCTTCTGGATACTCCCCTATGAGACGGTCGTCGTGAATTTTAGGATAACCTCTCACTATCCCTACGTTGTCCCCACCGCAGACTATCAGACCATCTGTGGGGATCTGGCTAAAATAACATCCGTTGAGTACAATGGAAGCCAGGTTACCGGGGTCATAGAGGACTTGGATGACATCTCGGTGTTGAGCTGTGGTGTCATGTACCCGCAACTCATAAACACTCCCAAGGTCTTATACCTGAGGAGCATGTTCCCAATGGTTGATGGACATATCAGGATCCTTAAGTACGATGGAACGGTCACTTTCCGCCTCACCAACGTCCCGAATCAGGCGGGGCTGTTTAACACGTTCTTTGCCGCGTCGATACCAGTTATCTTCGATGGTGCTGAAATGTACGACTTTGTTCCTAACTACACCATGACCTACAAGGAATACCTGGAGAAGTTTATCTGGGAGTACAGGGGTCTTAATCCTCCCCAGAGGACTTCACAGCCACAGCCTCTTCCTCCTATGCCAGGAATGTTCCAGCTCTCAAACACTCTCATAAGTGGAGTCTCAGTTGGAGCTCCCCAGGTCACCATTCCACAGTCCGAGGAGTTTGACTTCCCTGTGTGGATAATCTTCATGGGCAGTGGTGTTGATATAACCTATCACGTTAGCTGGAAGAATGAGGGACGGTGAGAGTTGGTGCTGGGGGAGAAAAAGAAGAAGAAAGGCCTCTCATGGATAGATGAGATACTTAACGAGGAGGATGATCTCCTAGAACACGTTCTTAGGGGAAATAAGAAAGAAAAAAAAGATGAGGAAGAATCTCCCTCATTTATTAAGGAAGGGGGAGGAGTGGACTTAGGAGAGATTCTCAGTACCCCCACTCCGGAGGAAGCAGTAGAAAATAGGCCAACCGGCGCCGAAGTTTTGGGTGAGATACTGGCCAAAGAGACTCCACCAGAGAAACCCAAGCCCCTAGAGAAAGCAAAACCTAAGGTTCCGTCGACCCTTCAGGATATACTAGGGGCATCGGTCCGTATTGAAGAGAGCGCCTATGCAGGAAGGGCTAAAGTCCTTGACGCCTACGGTAACGTTCGTATCCTCAAGGTTAAGGGTGAAGCTGTCCCAATATATGAGATAAAGCTGCCCAAACTAAGTCGTGAGGAAGAAGAGCTTCTCAGGCAGGTAAGGGAAAGGGCCATAACTGAGCTTCAGATAGACCCCACAGCATTCCCAGACCTCGAAGAGCGCCGGCGGGTATTCATGAACGCCGTTAGGAGGATGATAAGGGAGGTGGCACCCCACTTCTCGGAGGGCAGGATAGATATACTCGCAGAAATAATTGTCCAGTCGATGATAGGCTACGGCAAGCTCGATCCCCTCGTTCGCGACGACAACCTTGAGGAGATAATGGTAATCGGAACCAACAGACCCGTTTACGTCTGGCACAGGCGTTTCAACATGTGTAAGACCAACATCGTGTTCCCCACAGACAAGGAGATACTCAACATAATCGAACGCATTGCTAGGGAGGTTGGTAGGAGAATAGATCAGCAGAGCCCGCTTCTCGATGCCCGTCTGCCCGATGGTAGCCGTGTGAACGCTACCATACCTCCCATAAGTCTCGATGGTCCGACCATAACCATCCGTAAGTTCAAGAAAGATCCACTCACGATCATCGACCTCATTAAGTACGGAACTATGAACTCGGACATAGCGGCCCTCCTCTGGATATTCGTCGATGGTCTCGGTGTTAAGCCAGCCAACGTCCTTGTCGCCGGTGGAACCGGTTCAGGTAAGACCACAACATTGAACTCACTTGGCATGTTCATTCCACCAAGCGAGCGCGTCATCACGATCGAAGACACTGCTGAACTTCAGCTCCCGGTTGAGCACTGGGTCAGGCTTGAGACCAGACCACCGAACCTCGAGGGCAGGGGAGAGGTAACAATGGATGACCTCGTCAAGAACACCCTTCGTATGCGTCCAGACAGGATTATCGTCGGTGAGGTTCGTGGTCCCGAAGCAAGAACTATGTTTACTGCAATGAACACGGGTCATGATGGATGTATGGGAACCATCCACTCCAACTCCGCGAGGGAAACCATAATACGTCTGGAAAGTCCTCCGATGAACGTTCCGAGGATCATGATTCCAGCCCTCGACATAATCATAATGCAGGTTAGGTTCCACAGCAGGAAGAAGGGAACCCTCAGGAGAATTACTGAGATAGCCGAGGTCTCTGGTATCGAAGGAGAAAGCGTTCAGCTCAACAAGCTCTACAAGTACGACCCCGCAAAGGACGACCTCGTCCCAACTGGGGTTCCGAGCAGGACTCTGAACGACTTGGCCCACCATACCGGAATGAGCATATCCGAGCTGGAGTTGGAGAAAGAGAAGAGGAAGATAATCCTTGACTGGATGATTGAAAAAGGCATCAGGAGCATTGAGAAGGTAGGGTACTACATAAGGCAGTTTTACATTGACGAAGAAGCTCTGTTCAAGAAGATCGAAGCCGATAGTAGCGTCGAAACCAGCAGGCAGATTAGGAATCTGATTTAGGGTGATGATCGTGGGCATTGTTAGGGCTTTCACTGACTTTCTGGAAAGGCTGGGCGGAAAGACCATAGAGGTTGCGGAGAAGCCCATTAGAAGGGTTCCCGAGGGAAAGAGCGTTCAGGAACGATTGAGGGCACTCAAACAGCTTCAAAAAGAACTTGAAATGGAGAGAGAATTCGTAGAGACGGAGGAAGAAATAGAAGAAATCCTCGAGTGGAGAAAGCAGGAAATTCGGAATCCCTTCTCGGAGAGACTCGCAGAGGCTGTGCTCCGCTATTTCAAGGGTCCAGTTGAATCTCTTACCAACTCCCTCAAGGGCCTGGATCAGGATCTCTACCGCGCCAACATTCTTATGCCCAAGGATAAGTATGTCGCCCTCATGCTCAGTGTTGCGGTATTCGCGGGAATATTCGGATTTCTCTTCGCGTACCTCTTGTACATGCCGATAGGTACTTCCCTACTGGTGGGTCTCTTGGGTTTTGTCGGAGGATTCATATACATGAGGCAGTATCCAAAAATGGCCTGGAAGCGCAGGGTAGTTGAGGTTGAGAGGGCAATGCCGTACGCGCTCAGGCACATGGCTTCCCTCCTGAGTGCTGGTGTTGGCATCTCCGAAGCGATACTCTCCGTTGCCCGTGCCAATTACGGTGTTATCTCTGAAGAGTTTGAGCTTATAATCAGGGATATGAGAACCGGCTCCTCTTTTGAGGAGGCACTTTCAAAGTTCGATGAGAAGATGGGTTCGGAAACCGTTAGTAGAGTTGTCAAGCAGATACTGAGGGCTGTAAAGTTCGGTGGAAACCTCTCGGAGATCCTGTACAAGCTGGCCGAGGATTTTGCCTTTGAGTACAGAATGAAGCTGGTAGAGTACGTCCAGAAGGTCAACGGTATAGCGTTCATTTATATGTTCATGACGATAGTTATGCCGACGATGTTCGTCGTTGGAATACTGGCGGGCTCGGTGATGGCTCAGGCTCTCATAATGCCGCTAGAAACCCTTGCGGTGATTCTGCTGTTCGCATTCCCAGCACTGTCTTTCATAATAGTTAACATGATTAAGAAGGGAGAGCCGAGGTGAAAGCAATGCCCCGAGGTATATCTTCAATTTCAACTAAACTCGTTGAAAAGCTTCTTCCAGAGAAGTGGCTGAAGCGTTATGAGGTGCTCGTATACTCCGCTGGAATAAACTTCCTAGCTGCTGAGTACCTCGTTGTTTCGTTTCTTGTTGGGATAATCGTTGCCCTCATAGTTGACATGTTCTTCACCGCAGCATACGCGGCCGTTGCGTTTTTGGCGCTGTTTTTTGGAATGGCGTTTGGCTACCCCCACTGGAAGATAAACAAGCGCATTGAAGAAATGGAGAGGATGCTTCCAGATGCCTTCTTCTATCTTGCCAGCTCTTTGAAGGCTGGTATATCCTTCTCTGAGGCCCTTGAAGAGCTTACCACTACCAAACTCGGGGCACTAACTGAGGAATTCAAAAAGACAGTGGCAGAGATAAAGAAGGGCCGCTCCACGGCCGACGCCCTCAGGGCCTTTGCCGTAAGGAACAAGAAGTCCACGGTTATATACAGATCCATAATGATTATAATTGAGGCCCTTGAAAGGGGTGCCCCGATGAGCGATGTCTTGGTCTTTGTTGGAAACGACGTCAGGGAAATACTCAGAATCAAGCAAGAGCGCAAGGCATCAACTGGCATGCAGGTGATGTTTTTCATAATTACCAGTGGAGCGATAGGCCCGTTGATCCTTGGAATAGTTTCGCAGGTAATGAAAGCCATGAGCATTGGGGAGGTCACATTTCCAATAGATGCTATACAAACGATACTGCTTGGATTTGTCATCCTTCAGGCGATAGTTTCCGGCCTGGGAATAGGCGTCATAAGAGAAGGAAAGTTTTCAGCAGGCCTGAAGTACAGCCTGCTGCTCGTGGTCATGGGTGTTGCGGTCTTCAAGGGAGCTTCAAGCTTCCAGCTCGGAGGTTTCTGATTCCTCCGCCTTTTGTATGTCCACGATCTCGACCTCAAAGATGAGGGTTTTGCCCGCGAGCGGGTGGTTGAAGTCGAGCGTAACGTTCTCTTCGCCGACCTTTGCTATCTTGGCGATCCCCGAGTCGGTCATAACATACATTCCCTGAATTGGTTCTATGCCCACGTTTGAGAACTCGGTTATCGGCACCTCTATGATAAGTTCAGGGTTCGGCATCCCGTAGCCCTTCTCAGGCGGTATCGTGATGGTTTTCTTTTCTCCGATTTCCATTCCGATAAGGGCCTCATCGAGGCCGGGAATTATCTCACCGACGCCAACGTTAACGCCGAGGGGTCCATATTCCCTGTCCTCGACATATATTCCATTTTCCTTTGCAACGTCCTCGTAACTCGTGTCAAAAATCTCTCCATCCTCAAACCTTCCGATATAATTAAACACTACAAAATCTCCAACTTCTACTTTCATTTCCTTCAACTCCAAAAGTGCCTTCAGGGGAAGTGGACTTACATCCTTTATAACGGTTTTGGTTGTACTTTTATTAAAGAAGCGAGGTAATGTATATAAGGAATAAGCGAGTTAATTCCAATGAGGTATAGGAAATGGGACATCTCTCAGATAGACTCCGGGAGGAGTATAAAGACCTTCAGATCAAGGAGGTTTACGCCACAAAGCTTGGAGACACAGACATTGAGATCCTTGAGGTCTCGAAGGATGAGCAGAAGTTTATAGCCATGTTTCAGAGCCGGCTCCTCAAAGATGGTATCTTCCAGTGGTCTCTCATAATAACAAGCGCAAACAATACGAGAACCATCAAAGGTCTGGATCCAATGGACGGCATAAAACTTGCTCTCAAGTCGAGCATAGACGCCATGATCGCTGGGATGAAAGAGTGAACCTCTACCAACGTCTAAAAATTTGGACAAAGAGGGGCTACTCCTCGGGCAGAATGTAGTAGACGTAGTGCGGTCTATTGGTTATCTCGTCGATAAAGACGACCGTTCCGGTCTTGGGGGGCTTGAGGTAGTGGACTTCGCCTTTCTTCGTCGTTACCGCTGCGAAGGCATCGCCCGTTCTAACACGATTGCCCACGTTGGCTATCAGCGTTTTGCTGAACCCCTCAACGGGAAGCAGAAGTAGCTCGTCACCTTTCTTCAGATATATCCTCGTCCTGCCATCGGGAAGGACGAGAACGGCATCTACCTCCATCCTGCCCTCGAGCCTGTCCACGTAAAGGTAGAACCTGTCGTAGACTTCCTTGGCGAGGAACTTGGCCTTCTCGATGTCGACGAACTCTGGAACGCTCTCACCCTTCCTCAGCCATACCTCAACCTTGTCCATGATGATGAGGCAGTCCCTCGAAGCCTTGTTGTTTTCGATACACCCCTCCTTGGGGACTTCAACGTAAAGCTTTGGCATCCTCTCCATACATATCACCTGACCTTTACCTAGGGGTAAAAGTTTTTAAACCTGCCTTTCATACTACACCCGATAAAAATGTCCACCAGGGTAAAATTTCTAGCTCTCTTTGGACTGCTGTTTTCATTGATGACCCTTATGCTCAACTACGGCGCTACGACCTCTGAGGTTTCTAAGGGGAATGAGGCCAAATTTACAGGCATCCTCCTCGTTCTTCTTGCACTGGTGGGCCTTATAATTATCATTGAGGTTTTCTTGAGCTGGAGGGATATTCCCCAGAAGAGAAAGGACCTGTACCGCTTTAATGAAGCTCTTTACTATATCCTCTGGGCACTGAGCGCGGTTGGGGTCGTCTTTATATCCTACGGCATCGAAAACATGAGGATTCAGCCCCTTCCAATCAACGCATCCAACAACACCTCCTCAGTAGGAACAGCCACCGCTCCAGCACCGGTTTACCACAACTCAACCCTTACCCCCGGAAACGAGATGTTTCCCACGACGTTTGCCCTCTATCTTGCACTGCTGGTTGCCCTCGCTGGCTTTCTCTACTTCACACTGGTTTACTACCGTGAGGCCCTCAAGAAGAGGAAGAGGAAAGAGATGAAGCTCAGAGCGGAGCTGTTCGATAAAAAGCTCGACGAGCTCGGCCTTGACATGTTCAGCGACTCGAGGGAGGCTGTTGTTGGCATATACAAGAACGCCGTCCTCTGGCTTGAGGTTCTGGGTATTCCTTACAAGGAGAGCTGGACTCACTGGGAGCATGCCGAGCGCGTTAGGTACATGCACGACGCCTTCGTCGAGCTCACGAGGCTCTTCGAAAAGGCCAAGTACGCTCCGGAGAAGGTAACCTGGGACGATGCAAAAAGAGCGCTTGATGTTTACAGGAAGATGAGGGGTGGACTGAGTGAGGCTCAATAAATACCTTCTTCTCCTCGCGGCGGTTCCAGCGCTTGTGGCAGCAACTGCTGGCTCTTATATGGTCAGATGGCTATCTGTGCTTTTCCTTGGGGTATTGCTGGCGCTCTTCCTCTTTGGCGTTGAGCTTCAGGTTGCAAGACCGGAGTTCAAGAGGGCCAAGAAAGTTGAGAGGAAAACGGACGTCGAGAGAACCGTTGCTCTGATAGAGAAGGCCAAGAGCGGGAAGGTGGCGCGAACCCTCATAGAAGAGAAGATAATCGAGATATACGCCACCCTTTCAGAGGAATACAATCAGACATACCTGAATCTTAACTCTGACCCCAACGAGGCTCTCAGGGTTCTCCGCTCTGAGGGCGACTTTCTCGATAATCTTGAGAAGGCCCTAACGATTGTGGAGGCGGATCTAAATGAAGGTAGAAGAGGTAAGCCTGAAGGGTAATCTGGTCTTGGAAGAGGTCAAGAAGGCCATAGTAGGAAAGGACGAGGTGCTCAAGTTAATCCTGACGACCATCTTAGCCGACGGCCACATACTGCTCGAGGATCTTCCGGGTCTCGCAAAGACCCTGATGGCGAAGAGCTTCGCCAAGGCTTTGGGTGTTGACTTCAAGCGCGTCCAGTTCACTCCAGACCTGCTTCCGAGTGACATTCTTGGCGTGAGCGTCTTCAACCAGAAAACGCTCGAGTTCGAGTTCAAGAAGGGGCCGATATTCACCAACATCCTCCTCGCTGACGAGATAAACCGTGCCCCTCCAAAGACCCAGAGTGCACTCCTTGAGGCAATGCAGGAGAGACAGGTCACAGTGGAGGGTAAGACCTACGAGCTGCCCAAGCCCTTCATAGTTATAGCCACCCAGAACCCAATAGAGCAGGAGGGAACCTACCCGCTCCCAGAGGCCCAGCTCGACAGGTTCTTGGTCAGGCTCCGCGTTGGCTACCCTAGCAGGGGAGAGGAAATAGAGATACTCCGCAGGAGAATGGCAAGGAAGAAGGAGGAGGTGGACATAAATTCCATCCTTACTCCCGAGGATGTCGTGAAGATGCAGAGGGCAATCGAGGATGTCTACGTCAGCGACGCCATCCTTGAGTACATAACGGACATCGTCATCGCCACCCGGGAGGACAGAAAGGAGATAGAGGTCGGTGCCTCCCCGAGGGGAAGCCTTGCTCTCCTCAAGCTCTCCCGCGCCTATGCCGCACTCGAGGGCAGGGACTACGTGATTCCAGATGATGTTAAAGCGATAGCCGTTCCTGCCCTGAGCCACAGGCTCATCCTCAAGCGCGAGCTCTGGTATACTAAGGTCAGCCAGGAGAGCATCATGGAGAAGCTCCTTGAGCGCGTTCCCGTTCCCAAGTTCGAGTGAGGTGAAAGAGTGGCCGAGAGCGGTGAGGTCATACTCCGGACCCCAACGGACGTCAAGGGCAGGGAAGAGCCTGCAGGACTAGCTGGGAGAATGATGCCCACCGAGAAGGCCGAGGAGATACTGATAGCCCTGTGGCTCATCGTCCTCTTTGCCTTTCTCTTGCTCCGCTGGGAGATGGTTTACCTCGTTCTTCCAATTCTCTGGCTGCTCTTCATAGCCGTTTTCTTCTTCAAGCCCAGCCTGAACGTTGAGATAGAGCGTATCATTCCCCATGATCGCTTTCTAGAGGGCACCGAAGTCGAGATCCGGCTCAGGATAAAGTCCCATGAGAGAATCCCGAGCCTTAAGCTTGTGGAGGACATACCGCCCGGCCTTGAGCTCGTCGAGGGGAGCAGGGAGCACGTGCTCTCCCTAAAGAAGGGCGAGGAGAGAACGCTTAGATATAAGGTCCGTATAAAGCGCGGAATCCACGAGTTCAACTGGGTCGAGCTCAGCTACCGTGACCCCTTTGGCTTCTTCAAGGTTGATAAGAAGATTGAGCTCTACACGGAAATCGTTGGTGTCCCAATAATCGAGGACGTCCCCACCCCATACTCCACAAGGGGAACGAAGATAACCGTCGGTCCACTGCCGTCGCCAAGGGTCGGCGAAGGTGTCGAGTTCCACGCGATAAGGGAGTACCAGCCCGGTGACCCGCTCAAGATAATCAACTGGAAGGCCACTGCGAGGACTGGAAAGATAATGGCCAACGAGTACGAGAGTGAGAGGAAGGTGGACGTCGTCTTCATCGTCGATTCCTCCTACACGGGAGAGCTCGTCTTTGACCATCTCGTCCGCGCTGCTGCCTCGCTCATGCTCGACGCCCTTAACAACGGCACGAGCTTCGGTTTGCTACTGGCTGAAGAAGTCCCCCTCTGGATCAGGGTGGACTACGGAAAGAGGCACTTCTTCAAGTGCGTTGACTTTCTCAGCACAGCAAAGCCGGACAAGAACAACCTGATTGCCTACCAGGTTGAGCATCTCATAAAGTCCCGCTTCCCGGCGAGGGCTCAGCTGCTATACTTCTCGCCCCTTCTGACGGAAGAGAGCAGGGAGGCGCTTAAAACCATGGCGAGGTACGGCTACAACGTTGTTATCATAAGTCCCAACCCATACACTGCCCTCGAGCCGAAGAACAGGGAGGAGGAGCTGGCGTTAAAGCTCTTAAACCTGCAGAGAAAGGCCATGCTGAGGAAGATGGCAGCCTATGGAATAATAATCGACTGGGACGTCAGGAAGCCCCTCAAGTCAGCGATAGCAGAGGTGATGAGCCTATGAAAATAAAGAGGCGGCTCTTTTCAGTGATTCCATTGGCTCTCCTCTTTGCGCTGCTGGCGAGGATTGATGGTAGGACCCTCTTCCTAATCCCCCTTGGCCTTATGGGAATCCAGTGGTACTTCATCGGCTCCCTCTTCCTCGTGACCATTGGAGCATTCCTGATATACACGCGCACCGGCGGTCTCTACGGCCTCGCGATAATGGCCCTAACCCTTCTGGCCATCGAGATGGGCTACCTCGACAGGGAGAGGGCTCCAAAGGAGCACTACTTCGTCGTCTTAGCTGCGGTGGTGCTGGCTTTTCCAACTTACCTCCTCATGGAGAGCATCTCCCCTGCCCTTCCGAGGCTCGAGGTTACTGCCTTGGCCGCTTTCCTGCTCATAGCCCTGTACGTCTTCGCGAAGGCCGTTGCTGAGAGCTAAACCTCTATGCTCCAGCTCCCCATCTTTTTGAGGATCTCGCGGGCTCTCTCAAGACCCGTTCTAACACACTCCTCGAGCGGTGCTCCCTTCGAGTATCTCGCCAGGAAGCCGCCCGCGAATGCATCTCCAGCCCCGGTCGGATCCACGATCTCCTCGGGGCTTATTGGGAGTGCTGGGAACTCTTTGAAGGTTCCGTCGTAGATTAAAACTCCCCTCTCGCCCCTTGTGATGACCACCAGCTTCGCGCCCCAGTCGTGGAGAGTCCTCGCGGCTTCCTCCACGGTCTCGGCTTTCGTTATCGTTAACGCCTCCCTCTCGTTGGGGAAGATAACCTCAACGCGCGAGACTATCTCCTTCATAAGTTCGGTTTTCCTCTCGTAGTCTTCCATGTAGGTCGGGTTGAAGTCGAGGCTTATCCTTTTCCCTTCGAGCCTTTTGATGGCTTTTAGCTGCTCCTCTGGGGGAATGGGGGCTATGTGGAAGAGTTCGGCTTTGAGGTATTCCTCGGGAATGGGCGTTTCCCCCATGGCCTGGGCAACTCCCATGTCAACGGGTGCATCCACGCTTCCGTCCTCGTGGTATATCATGTAGATGTGTATTGTCCTTCCAGGGAGAACCTGAACGCCTCTAACGTCGAGGATCAATGAGAGCTTCTCCAGCCACTCCCTCGGGAAATCCTCTCCCACCTTGGTAACGAGGCCTACCTTAGCCCCTGCTAAGGCCGCGGAAGTCGCCACTGCCGTTGCGGCTCCTCCTGGAAGGAGTATCTCCTCCTTGCCTGGAAACCTGAGATGATCTATTGAGACATGACCGAGCACGACGAGGTTCATCATCATCACCGTCTTTTATTTTGGCCATCATTATGAACCGGTCTTTAAGCGATTTCCGGTTGAGTAATCGATTTCTACCCCTCCGTTCAGATGTTCATCGAAAAGATTAAAAGAGCCTAATTCCAATGCTGAATCAAAGACAGTGGGGTGGTTGCCATGGAGGAAGTCTTCCAGAACGAAACCATCAAGCAGATTCTCGCCAAGTACAGGCGCATCTGGGCCATTAGCCACGCCCAGAGCGTTCTCGGCTGGGACATGGAGGTTAACATGCCGAGGGAGGGCATACTCGAGCGCTCCGTTGCCCAGGGTGAGCTTTCCGTTCTTAGCCAGGAGTTCCTTCTAAGGCCTGACTTTGTCGAGCTCGTCGAGAAGGCGAAGGGAATCGAAGACCTCAACGAGTACGAGCGCGGCGTCGTTCGCGTCCTCGACCGCTCAATCAGGATAAGCAAGTCCTTCCCACCCGAGTTCCTCAGGGAGATGAGCGAGGTAACGAGCCAGGCAACGAAAGCATGGGAAGAGGCTAAAAGAACCAACGACTACTCCAAGTTCGAGCCCTGGCTCGACAGAATCATAGACCTCGCCAAGAGGGCCGCTGACTACCTAGGCTACGAGGACGAGCCCTACGATGCCCTGCTCGACCTCTTTGAGGAGGGGACAACCACCAGAGACGTCGAAAGGATGTTCAAAAAGCTGGAGAAGGAGCTTAAGCCGCTCCTCGAAAAGATAATGGAGGAGGGAAAGGTCCCGCAGAGCCACCCGCTCGAAAAGGAGAAGTACGAGAGGGAGCAAATGGAGCGCGTTAACCTCTGGATTTTAGAGAAGTTCGGCTTCCCGCTCGGCGTCCGCTCAAGGCTTGACGTCTCTGCCCATCCGTTCACCACGGAGTTTGGCATAAGGGACGTCAGGATAACGACCAGATACGAGGGCTACGACTTCAGGAGGACCATACTGAGCACTGTCCACGAGTTCGGTCATGCCCTCTACGAGCTCCAGCAGGATGAGCGCTTCATGTTCAGCCCAATCGCTGGAGGCGTCTCCCTTGGAATCCACGAGAGCCAGAGTAGGTTCTGGGAGAACGTAATCGGAAGGAGCAGGGAGTTCGCCGAGCTGATTCATCCCGTGCTCAAGGAGAACCTGCCCTTCATGGCCACCTACACGCCTGAGGATGTTTACCTCTACTTCAACATGGTCAGGCCGGACTTCATCAGGACCGAGTCCGACGTTGTAACCTACAACTTCCACATACTCCTTCGCTTCAAGCTCGAGAGGATGATGCTCAACGAGGGCGTCAAGGCGAAAGACCTCCCAGAGCTCTGGAACGAGGAGATGGAGAGGCTCCTTGGCATAAGGCCCAAGAATTACACCGAGGGAATACTTCAGGACATCCACTGGGCCCACGGCACTGTCGGCTACTTCCCAACTTACAGCATCGGAACGCTCCTTTCAGCGCAGATATACTACCACATGAAGAGGGACATTCCGGACTTCGAGGAGAAGGTTGCCAGAGCCGAGTTCGAGCCCATCAAGGCCTGGCTGAGGGAGAAGATACACCGCTGGGGCAGCATCTACCCACCGAAGGAGCTCTTAAAGAAGGCCATCGGCGAGGAGCTGAACCCGGACTACTTCGTCCGCTGGGTGAAGGAGAGGTACCTATGAGGTTTAGGTTTAGTCTTCCAATCCTAGTTCTTTTAATTGTTTGTTCTTAATCCATTCTTTTATGAATGGCTTGATTTTAGGATATCCTTTGAGAATCTCAAGTACTGTTCCACCACCTCCTAAAATTAAACCAGCAATAGCTCCAGGTATTCCCAATAAATATATTAGGAGTGCAGATAGCGCTATTGCACTTCCGGTGCATACAATAATAGAATATCTATTGGCTTTTTCATTTGATATCTTCTCAACACGTTTTAGTATCTGTTCCTTTTGTATTCTTTTGCCCTCTTCAATTAGTTCAGGTTCTTTTTGTTTTATCAGTGTGGTGTATTTTTTCTCTATCTCTTGTTCTTTCCTCTTTTCAATATCCTTTTCCATCTTTTTTGTAGCTTCTTCTATGGACTTAAGAACAAACTCTTCGTTTATTTCGTCTATTTCCTCTTCTGAGAATTCCAAGAGTACTGTTTCAATGTAGTCATGATAAAATAACGTTGCAATGTCATCTTGGGAAATCTTTCCCGACTCCTTTAGACGAAGTACTATCTGGTAAAACTTCTCCCATATTCCTCTTGCTACTAAAAGGGTATTAGAGTATGAGGCGATTATTACATGCACGGGTAGATTTGGATTTAGTGTAGGATCCTTGAGCCATAGTATAGTAGCTAGTAGCCTGTCTGGTATAACTTCGGGTATTGTTCCTGAGATTTTGTGCCCAAAGGTTTCTAAGTTAAATTTACTTAATTTGAGGTCTGATGTCAAAAATATGTATTCTGCATTTTCAATCTTTCTGGGCGATTTTCCTCGCTTCTTTTGTATTAGGCATATAGATGCTAAATCATGATTTTGGGACTCAAAAAATGCCGTGTCTGAATTGTACATGCTTTGTGGTTTATATTTTGCCAGTTTTAACCTGATCTCAGATGGGTTATCCACACAATCTGGGCTATATCTGTTTAGGTCTATATCGGTGTGTTCAATCTCTATTCCCAATTCTTTCACGCTGTCCTCAAGAGTTGCTATGAAGTAGTTTACTTGAGGTTCTTTCCACCCTTTCTTTCGAAGTATGTCATATAAGGAATCGACACGGATTTTGCTTGAATATTTAGATATCGCAGTTGGATAGCCCTTAACAACCCTAACCATCTCCGCTAAAGTAAAGTCAAAAACTTTTATTTTGAATTGAGAATATTTTTTTATCATGTCGAAAAGTTCCTTTGTGGCTTTATTTCTCTCTTTTGTATGAAGTTCAAATAAACTGAACAGAAAATTAGAATCTAAGTAAATAGTCAATGGTGTGAACTTCTCTTTGATATTTTGATCTGTATGATCATAAAATAAAGCTATTGATATTATCGAGCCGAGAATTATCTCTTGAAATATCTCAAACATATCATCATTGTTTTCGTATATATGTTTGATGTATTTATAAATTTCAATGTCGAGCTTTCTCTGTTCTTTACTTTTCTCTTTTTCCTCAGGGAATGGGGAAATGTGGGACGACAAGAATCCAATTAGGAGATTGATATTGGACTCAATAAATCTGAAGAATCCCTCCTCTACTCTGTCTTTTTGATATTTTGGGGTGCTACTGGGTGAATTTCTATTAATAAATTCGGTCATGTCAAGCAAAAATTTGTTGAGTCTTCTTTTTTGTTTCTCCTCTATGTCGTCTATAGATTGTATGAATTCCAGCCCTTTTTTGGTAAGGACATATTCGTGTTTCTTGTTATTATATTCGATATACTCGTCTTTAATTGCCCTTTTTATTATTGTTTCGAGGGCGTATCTTGGAATATCAAATCCAAATCTGAGATTGATCATGTCCCTAATATCTTTGATCTTTGAATACGAGAAATCTTGGGGGAGAGCCCTAAGAACAAATGGGTAAAATACTTCAATATAATCATGGCCTTCCCTATGAAGGGCGTGAATTAGGGCATATGAGTATAATTTGGTTAAAGGTTGCATTGCTCTTCCTCCATGAAAATTGTATTATACATTCAGTCTAAAATAATAAACAAGCTCTTAGGTACATAAGATTTACGCAATTAAAGAACACTTATACCTTTGTGTTTTCATAATGCTAGCCTCCAACCCACCCAACAGGCTCTACCTCTATCGCCGCAACACCGTACTTCTTCTCCTTATCCTCGCTGTAGAACTTTCTGTAAACCTTCACGCCTTCCTCGATGCTATCTACTCCAGGCAGGACGTTCTCGAGGCCCTCTTTCTCAAGCATCTCTCTGAAGGAGGAGTAAACTCTGATGTCCTTCACGACCACCATGAGCTTGTTCTCGAAGATTATCGTATCGCCCGGCTTTATCCCCTGCCTCTTCTCGTCGTAGAGCCTTCCCTCGACCTTCTTCCTGCCCTCGGCTATTGCCTTGAGGTACTCCTCCTGAAGACCCATTCTCCACGTTGCCATACTCCCACCTCACACGAGGTACCTGACGATGCTCGGGCTTATCCTCAGGAGCTTCGCGAGGAGCTTCGGTCTTCTAAGTATGGCTTTGGCGGTCTTAACATGGTCGTCGAAGTCGGCCTGACTCTCTATTACTTTCTTTGCCTCCTCACTTCCGAGAACCTCAAAAACCTTTTCGATGTCATCCTGACTCAGGCCTTTGAAGACTTTCCTGAAGCGAAGCCCGAAAGATATCTGTCTCTTTATGCTCTTGCACAGCTTTTCATATTCCTCGGGCCTGCCTTCGAGAAGGGCGCTTCTGAGGGCGTGAGCGCAGATCATCCCGTACACTATTCCCCCCGCCGTCGTGGGTTTTATCTGAAGTGCAGCGTCACCGATTAAAGCGACGTTGCCCCGGATCCATGGCTTTCTCACACCAAAACCGACGCTTCCGGCCTTGAACTCGACCACAGCGTTCGGCTTGAGCATCCTGATCTTGAGGAACCTGTAGAGTGCATCGAGGCTTCCGAAGGTTCCGACCCTTGCTAGACCTTCGTTAACCGGCGCAACCCAGAAGAAGAACTCCTCGTTTATGTCCTTGTTTACCCACACCTCAACGAAGTCCTTCCTCGGGAAGTCACCGACTACTTCAACCTCGTAGCCGCTCAGGAACTCGGCGTTTGTCTGAGCTCCAATGGCCTTCGCCACGGTGCTGCTCACGCCGTCGGCGCCGACGTAGAAGCCAGCTTCAATCTCAAGCCTCTCGCCGAACCTCTGAAGAACTGCCTTTCCGTTCTTGAAGCCTAGGAAAGTCGTGCCCATGTAATAGTCCACTCCACGCTTAGCGGCCTTCTCAGCGAGGCTCTTTTCGAGAATCTTTCTGTCCACGAGGTAGGCCTGGGGAGCCTTCCTTTCCACCTCAAAGCTCTGTATCCTTGAGTAGAAGACTGCCCCCCTCAGCCTGTTCAGGATGGCCCTCTCGGGAAGGCCGAGCCTCTCGAAGTTCTCGGCCCCTATTATGCCAGTGCAGGCTTTTCCTCCGAAGGAGCCCTTCTTCTCCACCACCGCGACGCTGAAGTCCCTTGCGAGCAGGTTAGCGAGATAATTGCCAACGGGTCCACCACCTATTATAAGAACGTCGTACTTCATCCTCATCCCTCACACTGGGTGCGTTTTTAAACCTAAAAACCTAACCTTTTCGGTGGTCATCATGAAGGTGCTGATTACTGGTTTCGAGCCCTTCGGTGGGGAGAAGATAAACCCCTCTTGGGAGGCCGTCAAGAGGTTGCCGGACGAGATCGCCGGTGCAGAGCTGATAAAGCGCCAGCTTCCAGTTACTTTCAGGGGCGTTAGAGAGCTCTTGCCGAGGCTCATAGTGGAGACAAAGCCGGATCTGGTCATTCTGACCGGGCAGGCCGGCGGGAGACCGAACATCACGGTGGAGCGCGTTGCCATAAACGTAATGGACTCGACGATGCCCGATAACGAGGGTTTTGTTCCGGAGGACGAGCCGATTTTCGAGGGGGCACCGGATGCATACTTCGCCACCTTGCCGGTAAAAGCCATCGTTAAGGCCTTGAGGGAAGCAAAGATACCCGCGGCCGTTTCAAACACCGCCGGAACCTACGTCTGCAACACGGCTATGTACACTGCCCTCCATACGATAGCCGTCGCGGGAATGGAAACCAAAGCCGGCTTCATCCATGTTCCCTTCATCTATGAGCAGGCCCTCGACAAACCTAGGCCCTCCATGGCCTTAGAAACGATAGTGAAGGCCTACGAGGTCGCTATTAGAACCTCGCTGAAGGGCTAACAATCTTTTTAAAGCCCTTTCCCAACTTTTTATAAATCCCCCTGAGGGTGATGCCTATTCTAATCCTCGGAATTGACATAATAAGCGAGCACCCCAAGAGGTTTGCCGTCGTGAGCTGGTTCAACGGCAAACTCGAGAGAAAGGGTGAGTTCACTCTATACCGCTTAATCCGCTTCATCCAGAGCAAGAGGCCGGATATAGTCGCTATGGACAGCGTAACCGAGCTGGGTGATGACCTGAGAAAGTTCCTCCGGGCACTACCCAATGAGACAAAGCTCGTTCAGGTAACCGGAAGGCCTGGCGAGCAGCGCTCCCTCTGGAGCTTGGCTAAAGAGCACGGGATAAGGGCTGGCGATAAGTTCGATCCCTACGAGGAGGCCAAGGTATGCGCCCTCCTCGCTGCCAGGGGAGTTGGCTATGAAGTTCTGGCCTTCGAGGATGAGGTCGTAATCAAGGTAACACGCGGTAGGAGCCATGGGAAAGGCGGCTGGAGCCAGGACCGCTATAGGAAGCGCGTCCACAACCTGGTTAGAGACAAGGTGAGGGAGATAGAGGACAGGCTGAGGAGGGCCGACGTTCCCTTCGATTTAGAAGTTGAAGAGAAGGACTACGGCCTGGCGAAGGGCGAGTTTAAGGTCTACGCGAGCAGGGAAGAGTTGGCTGGCTTAATAAGACCCATGCGCGGCGGCGACGTCGAGGTCAGGATTTACCCCGTCGAGAGGGCCGAGCTGGGTTTTGCTCCGCTGAAGAGCGAGAGGGCCATAGAGGAGCGCAGAAGCATAATAGTCGGCATAGATCCGGGAATAACCGTTGGAATAGCGGCTATAGATTTAAGCGGAAACATAGTGGCGCTCCACAGTGAGAGGAACATGCCCGTCGGCGAGGTCTTCCGCTTCATAAGCGACGTCGGTCATCCGGTGATAGTGGCAACCGACGTTAATCCTGCCCCTGGTTTCGTCGAGAAGATAGCTCGATCCTTCAAGGCCCAGCTCTTCGTCCCGAGGGAGAGCCTCCGCGTGGAGGAGAAAAACGAGCTTTTGAGAAACCTTAGTGTAAGCGTTGAGGACGATCACCAGCGCGACGCCTTGGCTGCAGCCTACAAGGCCTACCTTCGCCTGAAGCCCAAGCTGGAGCACGTTGAGGCCAAGCTCCGGGAGGCAGGGCTGACCAAAAAGGCGGATGAGGTCAAGGCCCTTGTGATTCAGGGCTACAACCTCGGCGAGGCCATGCAGCGTGTAACCCTCCGTGAGAGGCCGAAGAGGGAAGAGGAGAAGCCTGAGGAAAAGCCGAGCGTTGATCTTGGGCCCTATCTCAGGAGAATCCGTGAGCTTGAGAAGAGGATTGAGCTCCTCGAGAGGGAAAACGAAGAACTGAGGGGAATCATAAGGGAGCAGAGGAAGACGATAGGAAGGCTCGAGAGGAGGCTCGTGGATTACGACGAGGAGGTCAGGAAGAAGGTTCTCCGCGAGAGGGAGCTTGAGGCCAAGGTCAAGCGCATAGAGAGGCTTGAGAGAGAACTTAGAGAGGCGAAGGCGATAATCGAGCGTTTGAGCAGAGACCTGGCTCAAGTTAAGCGGATGAACGTCATTGAGATACGGGGAAGTGCAGTTCCGCTCAAGGTCATGGAGGTTCTCAGCTGGCGCGAGCTTGAGAGGCTTGAGCGGGAGATAGGAATCAGGAAGGGTGACGTCCTCTTCGTGGTTAATCCCGCTGGAGCTGGAAAAGCCATAGCGGAGACCCTCGTGGCTAAGGGGATACGCGCTTTGATAACCGAGAAGCCCCTGCCTTTAGCCGTTGCCGAGGTTCTCAGGGAGGCCCACGTGCCCTTCTTCACCTCCGAAGAGCTCGACGTCAAGAGGGTTGACGAGTTTGCCGTCGTGGAGAGGGAAACACTGGAGAAGGCCATCGAGAAACTCTTGGCGAAGTGGGCGGAGGAAGACCGCGAGAGGGAAACTGAAAAGTTCCTCCGCCTTATCGAGGAGTACCGCATCGAGCGCGTTAAGGAGCTAATGAGAAAAGCTGAGGACGAGTCTAAATCTCGCTGAGGATCTTCTTCAGCGTCGCTAGGTACTCTGCCATTTCCTTTGCTCCTTTCTCCGTTATTTTAACTGCAGTCCTAGGTCTATCGGCGATTACCTTGTAGATCTCAACGTAGCCGGCTTTTTCAAGGGCCTTTAAATGTGAGTCAAGGTTTCCGGGAGTTATCTCGAGGACTTCGAGCAGATCTCGGAACAGGACCTTTTCTCTGGGCAGAAGAAAGAGCATAATGCCCAACCGAATCGGATTTCCGAGGACGTGGTTCTTCGTCAGCTCCCGCAGGGACTCCATTCTATCACCCTACTCGATGGCCTTGAAGGCGTTGTGGATGTAGAGGAGTACCGTGACCGCGAAGCCTAAGGCCACGACGAAGCCGGCCAGAATCATGGCTCCGTTCTCCATGTTCCAGACTACAGGAATGTGTATTCCTGGAATGAGGAACGCAGGAATCATCTCCTTCTCAGTTCCGCTGAACTTGGCTATGACCAGGAACATGCCGAGTATGGAGAGCGTTATGAAGCTCAGGAAGCCGACCGCGAGCCTCGCTTCTGCGTTAACTGCTATTGAGGTCTGAGGGATTACTCCCCATCCTATCACGATTCCGAGAATCCACGAGAGGGCAATGAGCATTCCCTCCCTTTTTGAGGACTCCACCTCTCTGCCAGTTGCCTTTGCTATCTCGACGAACCTCTTCCACACCCTTCCTGTGAACGTTATCGCCACGATAAAGGCAATCGGCCAGTAGACGAGGTTGAACTGCCACGGTATATCAAGGAGTGCCAGGATGTCGTAGTAGAGGAGCATTATTGCCAGCCATACCGCGAAGTTCAATGCCCCGTAGAGCTTGCCGGCAGCGATAAGTTTTCTCTCAACCCTCTCCAACACACTCTTAAGCTCCCTAACTTCCTCCATGCTTTCACCTCAATTAAAGATACGCGGTAAAGCTATTTATAACCCGGTGAAACTCTGGAATGCAGAAAAAACTTCAGTCACCGGCTCTCGTGAGCCTGAGCCTCTCCATGAACTTCTCGACTTCCTGTGATTTCGATCCCCCATCGGGGGACGCCGTAGAAGTTACTCCAGTCCCTTGAGAAGTGGCTGTGGTGATGAGCTTTCATTCCACCCTAAAGGTTAAGCCCCTCTCCCTAGCTTTCTTCTCCACCTGTAACCTGAACTGGCAGGCCTTGCATATCTCGCCCGTCGTCGGCTGGCCACATATCTTGCAGCGGTTAAGCTCGCTCGTCTTCTTCGTGTAGGTCTTCGCTATGAGCGGGAAGAGCTTGTCGTAGCTCCTGAGAATCTGGTACTTCGTTCCAGGATGCTTCTCCTCCATCTCGTTAAGCCAGTCCCTTATCTCGGCGCGGAAGGCTTCGACAGCGTAGGGGCACTCGCTCAAATCGACTTCAATCTCGTTCAGCACCGCGTAGAGTATTATCTCCTTCTCGGGAATCTCGCGGAGGGGCTTTATCCTTGGAACCAGCTCGGGGTGAATCTCCTCGTAGTAAGGCCCGGTCCTGCCCAAGCGGGCAATGTCTCCCCTCAATATGTTCATTATGAACATCTGAACCTCATCGTCGAGGTTGTGGCCTACAGCCAGCTTATCGGCCTCCACATCTTTGGCCGCGTAGTTGAGGAGCCATCTTCTCCAGACGCCGCAGTAGGAGCAGGCTCCGACCCTTTCACCCCTCTCAAAGCTCCCCATGATTTGAACCGTCTCGTCGAGGGTGAAGCCTATGTACTCCTTGAAGGAATAGATTCTATGCTCTATTCCGAGCTTCTTGGCGTTTCTCTTGGCTATCTCCACGCTCGGTGGACGGTAGCCGGCTATTCCCTCGTCTATCGTTACCGCCACCAGCTCGAAGGGGAACTTTTTCTGGAGCTTAGCTAAGAGATGGAGCAGAACGACGCTGTCCTTCCCGCCGCTCACACCAACGGCTATCCTCTCACCCTTTTCTATGAGCCTGTACTTCTTAACGGTCTCCTTGAACTTCTTCTCCACCATCTCGTTGAAGTGTTTCCTACAGTAGTATCTCCCGGTGTAGCGTGCATGATAGACCGCCTCGCGGTTGCACTTGGAGCACTTCATGTCCTCACCGGTGGAGCAAATGTAATACCGTTTAAAAAGATTAGTTCACGACGGGGTCATGAAGTTTTGAAGTTGGTCTGGTATTTCATTTTCTAACCTCCCTTCAGCCCCGAAGGTTATTGACGGCTGTCAAAGTTTGGGCTGTCCAGACTTTTGTGGGGAGAGAAAAGATAATATTGGGGGCGCGTGAGGTTAAACTGATCACCCAACAAGGCTCCTCAAAGCCGGCCACAGGTTCAAGGCCAGCAGGAACAGCCCTACCCCGATTGTGAAATACCTTACGGGTTTAGCAACGTTCTCCGGCAGGTATGCATTAACTATATCGTCGAGCATTCTGCCGCCGTCGAGGGGGATCAATGGGAAGAGGTTCATCAAACCTATTCCGAGGTTGAGAACGTATATCCAGTAGAACGTGAAGAACAGCGGAAAGATTATGTTGTTGTGTCCTACCTTTGAGACGTAGTATGGGGCTGGGTAGATTCCGATGTATCCCTTCTCTGGGTTCTCTGGATGCGCTCCGAGCTTCAGCTGGACGTTCATCTCCTCCCCGTCCCTCAGTATCGTCAGCGTTACGACTTGGCCGGGCTTGGTGGTGTTCATGAAGCTGATGAACTTCTCCATGTCCTTTATCTGCTGGCCGTCCATCGCGATTATTACGTCCCCTTGGTGGAGGACGCCGTAGGCCGGGCCGTCATCTAGAACCCCTGTCACGAGTATTCCAGAGGACTGGAGAACTGGCGTTATGGCGAAGTTGATTATGAGAACCGCTATCAGCGCCGTCACTATGTTGGCGAGCGAACCGGCGCCGTAGACCCTCAGTCTCGAACGTAAGGGAGCTTTCTTAAGGGCTTCTTCGTCGGGCTCAACGAAGGCACCGGGGATTACTGCAAGAAGGACTAGGCCGACCGACTTGAGGGGCAATCCGTCGGCTCTCGCAACTATGCCATGGCTCAGCTCGTGGACGACCATAACAACTACAAGGGCTATCAGGCCATATGAGAGAGGGATTGTGATGCCTGGTATCACAAGCTGGACTCCGGCCTGCTCGCCTCCGTTCTGTATCGTATTCATTGCGGTCCTTAGAAGGGCATAGAAGACGTAAGCCATGCCAAGGAATCCGAGAACTATACCAACGTCTCCATAAATCCTCCAGAAGCGCTTCCACCTATGGGCGAGATTGTCGATGAGGCCCAGCAGCTTTTTTGTCCGCCACATTGCAATAAAAAGATCAACTGCTAGGCCCTCTTCATGCTCTTCGTCGTATTTTCTTCCGAAGAGGGCGTAGAGCACGGCCCAAAATGCTAGGATGCCAATGATTATCATGATGAGCGTGCTGTTCATTTGAGTCACCTAATAAAGCGTTTTTGAGCTGAGTTTAAAAAGTAATCGCACTCACAGTCTGCCCAGGAACTTCAGGATGTATATCTTTGTTCTCACGTCGAAAATAGAGCCGAGGACATCTTGGAGGTTGCCTCTCATTGTGGGGTTGAGCTTGAAGGCCCGGAGTACATCAGTTCCACCCGTTCTGTCACCGCTGAACAGCTTTAGAATGCCTATCTGGAGAAGGTGATAACTCAAAACTTGAGGGTCATGCCTTATGTCCCCATGCGCCTCTATCATCCTGTACCTGCCGGCCAGATATCTGGAGAAAGAGAACTGTCCAGAATGGATTGAGTAGTTCACCAGGGGGCTGTCTATTGCCTCGAAAAGACATATCCGCGACATCCTGAGCCACATATCCCAGTCCTCGCACGTAACGAAGTTTTCCCTAAAGAGCCCCGCCCTTTTGAAGCACTCCCTTCTCACCATAATCGTCGATGTCCCCGTTATATTGTCCTTCAGCAGGTGGCGGTAAACGTTGCCCCTGGCCTTTGGCCTTTTGGTTCCAAGGATTTTGTTTCTCTCGAGATAGTAGTAGTTGAAGGCAGTGTATATGAGGCCGTATGCGATGGGTAGGCTCTTAAAAAGCTCTACCTGAAGTTCGAGCTTCCCTGGGAGCCACTGGTCGTCGTCATCCAGGAAAGCTATGTACTCTCCCCGGGCTTTCTTAACACCGAGGTTCCTCGCGTCGGCTATTCCCTTCCCTCTCTGCGGGATGTAGCGAAGCCTTCCGTCCCCGTACGAGCGCACGAGTTCCCTCGTTGAATCACTTCGCGCACCGTCTATTACGAGAACCTCGAAGTCGTCGAATTCTTGGCTTAAAACGCTTTCAACGGCCCTCGTTAGGAGCTCGTTTCGGTTGTATGTGGGAATAACGACGGAAACGGCCGGCCTCACTTGGCCACCCCCTTGCCTGCGAAGAGGCTTAGATGTTTGACTATGAGCTTTTTGGCCAGGGTCTTGAATTCATCCTCTTTCTCAGCTTTTATCTCTTCAAAGCGCCAGTCCTCAACGTTGAAGACTGCCGTGCCGTCCCTGTGGTAGAGCTTCAGCCTGTACTTCTCAAGCTCTTGGACGAGCTCCTTTTTATCCTCCGCCAGGTTTGGATACGGATAGTGAGTGCCAAAGCTCTCCGCCATGGCGTACTCAGAAGTAAGGCTGAATTCCTCGCCCCGAATGGTGCTTAAAATTAGGGGCTTTATCCTTGCGAGGCTGATGTATCCGTTTTCTCCCTCGCGAGGCTCTCCATCGGGCCATCTGATGAGGAGCGGGACCCTGAGGAGCTCGTCATAGAGGAAAACGCCGTGCCCGAGTTTTTCCCCGTATTCCCCGAGCAGCTGACCGTGGTCGCTGGTCACTATGGTTATGGAGTTCTCGAGTACCCCCTTCTCCTGAAGGATGTTGAGCATCTCCACGAGTCTCTTTTCAAGGTATTTGACCTGTTCTGGATACCCTTTCCTCCACTTCTCCACCAGCTCGGGCTCTTCTCCGAGGAGTCTGTTGACCACCGGAGCGTCCGTGAATCCTTCAAAAAGGGAATATGGCTCGTGGACTTCCATCAGGTTGATGAAGATGTAGGATGGAGCCTCAAAGTTGAGTTCCCTGAGGAGTTCGTTCGTAACTTTTGCGCCCTTGTCCTTTGGCCACCCTTCACCATACCTGCTTAGAATTCTCCAGAGGACTTTGAAAGGCAGGACGAACTTCTTCTCTTTCATCAAGGCTTTGACAAGCTCCAGCCCATTTTTGGGCTGATACTTTTTGAGCACCCTGTTGAGCTCCTCTCTGTCCCGGTCCTCGATGAGGGGCTTTAGCGTGTCGTGGAATTCGGAAAAGCCCTTTATCCCGAAGTCTGGCCCGATAAAGAAGTTTGCAGTGAAGAGGTAGGTTGTATATCCGAGGGAAGCTAAAACCTCGTGCAGATACGTCCCGTCTTCCCTGAACCTCACGTCCGGCACTTTTCTCTTTTTGCCCTCGTGCACGCCGTGATAGAGGGGGTAGAGGCCAGTGAACATCGATGCATGACTCGGGATAGTCCATGGAGACGGGACTACGGCGTTTTCATAGCTCGTAAAGCCGAAATTCTCCACTAACATTCGCTCTATATCTTTGCTGTAGTCTTTTCTGAGGGTATCGAGGACTATGAGAATTACGTTCGGCCTATCCACGGACACCACTCTCCTTAACTGGAACGGTTCTCGCCGCGGCTTTTATCCTTTTCAGCTTCTCCACGTTGCTCCGGAACGAGAGGTCGCGTCTTATCATCTCCCTGAGGTCTCCGTTCTCAATTCTCATCTCCCGGGCTTTAAACGCTTTTAAGTACCCCGCAATGAGGCCGTAGGTTTTGACTGGGTTGTCCAGCATGAGGAACGCTGCCCTTGCGAGTATCGAAGTGAAGGCCGCTCCGAGCTTGTAGTTCGACCACCCGAGCATCTCATAACCCCTCAAAAAGCCGAACCTGCCCTCTGTTTCCCTGAGCTGAACTGCTATGGCGTCCACGATCTGCCCAGTCTCCCATCCAAGGAACCTAGCAAGGTAATGGGATACCGTATCTGGACTTGGGCCTTCTCGGTATCCCCCGACCTCTCTGAAGCACTCCCTCCTGAATAGCCTCGGGCTTCCTTTTGGTCTCTTGGGATCGGTGCCCTCCCATACCAAGCGGCCGTTTCTGATGTAGTATCCTCCCCCGCTCGCTATTCCAAGTCTGTTGTTTTTGTGGAACGCGTCAATTAGCTCCTCAAAAAACCTTCTCTCGAGGATGAAGTCCGCGTCGAGAACACCTATGTATCCGAAGACCAAACTCCGCTCGAGCGCTATTTCGAGGGCCCTTTTAAAGCCCCGCCTCACGACATCGGAATAGCGGTATTTGAGGTCGTAGCCGGTGACCTCGTCCCTGAGGTGGAGGACTTCAATCCAGTCGAACTCTCTTGAGAGCTCTTCCGCTATCTCTCCCGTCCTGTCTGTACTGTTGTCATCCACAATGAGCCACAGCTTCGGCTTAATGCTTTGGTTGATGACGCTCTTGGCTAACAGAGGCAGATTTTTTTCCTCGTTTTTTGCGGGAGTTACGATAATGTAGCCCTTTGTTCGGGAACTTCTTGGCTTTCTCACTTCCTCCCCTCCGCCTTCTCAACGACCAGTTTAAACAAATCTTGGGGCCTCTCTATAAGCTCCCCCGTGTTGCTGCTGAAAAAACCATGGTCGGAGTGGTCACCCCCACGTGGATCGCCAGGAATGGGCTCCATGCCGTGGTCGGAGATTATGTAGAGCACGTCGCCTTCGTCCAGCTTTTCCGAAACCCTCTTGACAAGCCTGTTCACGTCGAGATACAGGTTCATCAGCTTTAGCTTTTTCCTGATGTAGAAGTGTGAAATCTCGTCGAGGAAGGGGGTGTACCAGAAGATAAGCTCGTAGTCTCCGTTAAGTGCTTCGAAGAGGGCTTTTCTGTCCTGCTCGTAAGTCCTCATCGCGTATTCCACGAGGGGCTTTAGGTTGCCCTTAACGGCTTCCGCCATAGCTGCCTTTACCTCTGGGTTTGAGACGTTTCTCCCATAGGATGGGACGCCGTTGGTCCAGGTTTTGTCGAAGTAGTCGAAGATTGTTTTGTACTTCTTCGTTCTGAGGAGGTAATCGTAGGTGTGTTCAAATGGGTTGGGAGCTATCCTGTTGCCGATTATCTTTCTTACTACCCTGGGCAAGATTTTAGCTCCAAATTTAACGTAAAATGGCTTTTTAATGTCCTTTGCTATGTTGGTTTCTTGTGCCAAGAACTTCTGCCGTTTTACGAAGGGCTCTTCTATCTCGGGAACTTTTCGGCCAGTGAGCATTGCGGCCCATATTGGTGGGGTTACTATGACCTTGAAGTCTGAGAGGTCGGTCTTTGTGTATGCCTTCTGTTTAAGATGCTTAAGATTCCACTCTTCAATGAGGTTGTATTCGAGTCCGTCTATCCCGAGTATGATTATCTTTCCCATCGTCAGCTCCCCCTGTTCATCCAGAAGTTTATGTCTCCCTTCTTAATCCTGTTGCGGTTGGCTAGGGCTAGCCACATTGCCTCAAGCATGTAAACAATTTTGAGAGCTTTTTCCTTTTTAAAGCCGGAAGTTACGAACAGAATGGAATGGAGCATGAGGTCGCCGATTCTACCGAGTATGTAGGAGGTTTTGTTCCTTGGGTTTTGCTCGAAGAGCTTGTAGAAAAGGTAGAGGTGGTATACCTGCTTCATCGTTTCAAACTGCTTGGAGGGAAGCCTACCAGCTGGGGCCTCTTGGTGTATCAGCCTTGCATGTGGGGTTTGATAGAGAGAATTGGGAAAAATCTTGTGAACCCGATATGAGAAGTCCTTGTCCTCTCCGATTGCGTACCGCTTGAGACGCTCGTCGAACTCCATGTGTTCAAAAATTTCCTTTCTGTAGGACATGTTCGTTCCGCTAAAGCTTTCTCTATTTATTACCTTCGTGACCTTGTAGGGGAGAATTTCAAAGAATGAAGGGAGCTGTTTGTGAAGGTCTACCTCGTAGTAACCCCTCTGCAGGAGCCACCAGAGGAACTTGAGGAATTTAAACCTGATTAGGGGATTGTGCATGTTGATTCTATTGGTTATGAATCCTTGAACCCCCATAGCAGTTGGATACGTTTCATAAACTTCAACGAGCTTTTTCAGGTAGTCGTCTTCAAGTACAACGTCATCATCGAGGAACAGCACTATATCTCCCTTTGAGGACTTTACTCCTATGTTCCTTGCGTGGGGTAAACTCGCTCCCGGGACGCTAATATGCTTTACGACTATTCCCTTGTTTTTCATTTTTTTGAAGATGCCTTCAAACTCATGCCTAACCCTTTCCCACGAGCCATCGAAGCTACCATTAATGATGATAACCTCTATTGGGGGGAAGGTCTGGGAGATTATAGACTCGAGGCACTCCCTAAACTCCCTGGGACGTTTGTAGAGCGTTGAGATAACAATTGATACTAGCATGGGTATCACTATCAAAAACAAAACTCTAGACAATATAAAAAGGTAGCTAAATGAAGATGTCGCAAACTATTTAATGGCCTTTTTCAACCACTTGTTGATTGCTGTTGGGGGGAGAAAGTCGATGAACTTGTTCTCATTTCCAATCTCCAGAACTAACTACGCCATAGATTTAATCAGCGCACGTATGCACGATTTCAAAATCATGGAGACAATAGTCATATCCGGAACACCTCGCTCGGGCTCCACATGGCTCATGGAGATTCTTGAGTCCCTGCCAGACTATAAGTCTGTCTTTGAGCCATTTCATCCAAACTGGTATCCCGAGTTCAGAAAACTCGGCATCCACTACGATCCCTACATCCCAACTCCTGAAGACTATCCAAAGCTCCGGGAGTACCTTGGGCGTGTTTTCACTGGAAAGGCCTATGGGATGTTTCCCTACAAGCACTATCTTGCACCTGGTAGAGTCCTGAAAAGGCTCACTGCAAATAAGCTCCTCGTGAAGTTCGTGAGGGCCAACACGATGCTTCCTTGGGTTGCAAATACCTTCGATTTAAGGGCTGTTTATTTCATAATCCGTCATCCCTGTGCAACGATAGCCTCCCAGCTTGTGACTGGATACTTCTCGCGGATAACCAAGGAACAGTTCTTGGACGAGGTTAGGAAGGTTTCTGAGCTGGCCGGGAGTGAGTGGCTAATGGACAAGCTTTCGGGCATTAGCTCCCAGATAGAACTCTTGGCGGCCATCTGGGCTTTTGAGAACTACATCCCGCTGGCCTCCGAGAGGCCGTATCCATGGTACACCGTGATATACGAGCGTCTGATCACCGACCCCGAAGAGGAGCTGGATTCTATTTTTGGCTATATCAATGAGGACGTGCCTGAAGGGGCAAGAAAAAGGCTCAGAACTCCGAGCAAGGTTACGCGCAAAACCTATGGAAAGACCTACATCGGCACTCCAAAACAGCTCATCAAGTGGCGTGAGAAGCTTACCGAACGGCAAATTGATGCAATTTTGGAGGTTGTCTCGTGGTTTGGGATGGACTTCTATGGTAATGAGCCCGAGCCCGACTACGATGCCCTTAAAAACTGGAGACCTCCCTTCTAGAGGAACCTCTCCAATATTCCCTTTATCCATCCCAGCCGAATTCCAAACTTTCTTTCTACCGCTGAGAGGAGTTCGACGTCCTCCAATTCCACGCTCCTCATGAGAAGTATCAGTGCAAAGTACACTGCAAAAAACGCCAGCAGGATTACTAGGGCCATCCAGATGTTTGCAACCGGCACCTTAACGAGTTTGAGAACCGCTACCATACCCAGGCCTATGAGCAGCTGCTTAACGTAGCTCTCGCTGAAGGGGTGTATCCCCGTCTTTTTGTAGAGCCACGTTGAGCGGAAGATGTTGGCGATTATGTACGAGACCGCAGTGGCTGTGGCGGCGCCCTCTATTCCGTAGATGGGTATCAGGAGGACGTTTAGAAGGATGTTTGCGGTGGCTGCGAAGAGGTTTCCGACTAAGTTAGCCCTCGTCTCCCCGATTATAGTGAGGCTCATCCCGTTGAGCCCCAGGAAAGTATGAAACATGAAACCAATCGCTAGGATCTCAAGGGCTAGACTTGCTTCGGTGTATTTGGGGCCAAAGAGAGCGCCGATGGTAGCCTCGGGAAAAACTAATATCAAGACGAAGGCTGGGAATGTAAGGAGGAAAATCCATCTCGTTATGACTTGATAGATTCTCTTCATCTCGAGTAGCTTTCCTTGAGCAAAAAAGGCCGTTGCTGTTGGGATGTATAAAAATCCGGCTGAGTTGAGGAATACTGGGAGCATTCTGGCTATTGGTGCGGCCGCGTTGTAGAGGCCCACCACCTCGGAGGTCATGTAGTAGCCGAGCATGAGGGTATCAGTCCAGCTCATAACGTAGTCCAAGATTCCCGTAAGCATCAGTGGAAGGCTAAAGGTGAGGAGCTCTATCCCAAGCTTGACGTTGAAGCGAAGTTCGGAGGGCAGCAGTTTAAGTTTGAACAGATTGATAAATAAGGTAATGAACCCAAGGAACTGTGAGAGGACGTAAGCTACAAAAACGAATGTAAACCCAAAACCCCCCAGGATTCCGAGAATTGTAAATGCCAGAAACGTGACTGGGTACACAATGTTCTGGTAGTAGACCTTTTCCTTAACCCGGCCAAATCCCCGTGAGACGGTCACGAGGATCGCCATCATGACCGCGAAGGGAAGCGAAGGGGCGAGTATCCTCAAAGTTGACGATAAGGACTCTTCCTGAAATATGGCTGCTATCCACCTGGAGCCGAGAGCAATGAGGAGGGCCGCGGTGATAGACGTGGCCGTGACCAGAAGGACGGCAGTTGAAACGAGCTCTGGAACCTTTTCAGGATCCCGTTTTCTGTAGAGAGAAATCTCCCTAGATAGGCCGCTTTGAAGACCCAAAAGTGCGAGGAGGACTCCGATGTTTAAAACAGTTAGGGCGAGAGAAAAGAGGCCGTACTGATCCGTTTCAAAATATCTCGCTATTATTGCGCGCGTCAGGAAGCCCAAGATGGTCGCTATGATTGTGCCAGCAAATACGATCCCGGTGCCCTTCGCTATCTTGTGGAGTGCCTGGTTGACTTCATCCACGCCCGTCACCTGTTGAGGAGGGTAATTATGCCTATCAGCAGAATTATGATGTTTATCGCCCTTTTAAGCTTCTCCTTCTCGGCCTTCATGTTGACGTGGGTTCCCAGATAAACGCCCGGCAAAGTGCCCGCGATTAAAGCTACCGCAAGGTGGTAGTCAACGCTCCCAAGGAGGGCGTAGTTGAGGAAGCTGAAGGCCGAGAGGGCCAGGCCGTAGACTATCGTAACGCCGACAACTTCTTTCGGGTCGAGCTTCGCCACGTTCATCAGCGTGAAGCTCACTATGACACCAGCTCCGACGGAGGTGAACTGCACGGTAAGTCCAACGATGAAACCGAGGAGATAAACGTAAGCCCACCTCGGCTTTATCGGAACGTGGAGCTCACCCTTGAGAAGGCTCAGAACCGCGCTGATGACCAGAATAAGGCCGAGGAGGAGTGTGAGATAGTCGTTGAGGACCTCCTTGTTTATCTCCCTGAGTATTAGCCCACCAAGGGCTATCGCTGGCAGACTTCCTGCGAAAAGCCTCAGTGCTATGTCGTACCTTATCCTGCCCCTCCTGTGATGGAAGAACACTCCAAAAACCCTCGTTACAGTAGCGTAGAGCAGGTCGGTTCCGACTGCTATCAGTGGCTCGACGCCAAGGAAGATAAGGGAGGGGGTCATTAGGGCTCCTCCACCCACACCGGTAAGACCGACGAGGAACCCCACGAAGAAGCCAAGACCGATAAAAACCAATGCTTCTTCCATTGGCCCCCTCCCCCGTTAGCGTTACGGTAGGTACCCAAGTTCCTTGGCCTTCTGAATGACGAGTTCAACTTCTTCCTCAGGCGTCATCTTTGAGCTGTCCACCTTTACCTCCGGGTTCTCGGGTTCTTCGTAAACGCCATCGTAGCCGGTGAGACCCTTTATCTCGCCGCGCAGGGCTTTCGCATAGAGACCCTTCGGGTCGCGCTGGATCCTGACTTCCAGCGGGGCGTAGACGTAGACCTCTATGAAGTTTCCTATTTCCTTCCTTGCGTGCTCTCTAACCGCTCTATACGGAGAAATCAGCGAGACTATCGCTATAACGCCGTTCCTACTGAGGAGCTTGGCCATGTGGATGACGATTCTGTTGTGCATTTCCCTTGCCTCTTTGCTGAAACCGAGCTCGGGATAGAGGGTCTTCCTTATCGTGTCGCCGTCGAGTATCTCCACGCGGTAGCCCATCTCCCTGAGCCTCTTGGCGAGCTTTACAGCTAAAGTCGTCTTTCCAGCCCCGCTCGGCCCTGTAAGCCATACCGTAAAGCCCTTCTCAAGGTTTCTCTGCTCCATGCTTACCACCCGTCAAACGATGCTCTTTCCGTTGAGCAACTTTCTCATACCGAAGAGCCTGAGCACGGTTGGGGCAAAGTCGTAGATTGTGAGCTGGGTCTGTTTCGACTCGTCCATGCCGGGGAGATACAGCGAGAACACGCCGTATTCTGCGTGAACTGCATCGTCTGGGCCCAAGTCGTTCTCGAGGAGGTATGGTGTCTCGTATCCAAGGGTTCCCGCTGCTCTCCAGTTCAAGTCATCCAGATAAACCATCATGTCCGGCTTGTCTCCCTTGGCGATGGGATAGATGTCCTCTGGATAGAACACCTTGGTGTCCCACTTCTCGCCGTTCGGGCCGCGTATGTTCTTTATAAGCTCTGCGACTTCGTCCCTAACCGGGTGGAACTTCTCGGGCGGGATTATTCCCTGGGGCTCCCTTCCCTTCACGTTGAGAAAGACCCTCGAGTAGTAGCCGCCCCAGGCCCAAGCGGTAGTTTTGCTCCAGTCAACCTTGAGCTCGTTGAATCTAACCTGTCTGCCGTCTTTCAGTATCTCAGGGTTCTTGATCTTGAGAAGGCCCTCCTCGATGAGCCACTGGTTTATGGCGAAAGCTCCCTTCATGGCCTTTATTCCGTGGTCTGAAACTATGAGTACAGCCGTCTCGTCGAGGTCGAGGAGCTTCAGGGTCTTGCCTATCTCTTTATCTAGGAGCTTATAGTAATCGGGGATGACGTTCCGGTAGGGGTTGTCGTCGCCAGGATAAAGGTGGTGATTCTCGTCGAAGTACTTCCAGAATGCATGGTGAACCCTGTCGAGGCCTATCTCCACGAACTGGAAGTAGTCCCAGTCCTTCTCCTCGATTAGGTACCTTATCACTTCGAACCTCTTCTCCGTCATCTCCCAGAGTTGCTCCTTGACTTCGTCGCGGTTCTCTTTTCTGAAGACAACGTCGAAGATGTATTCACCGACGAGGCTCTCAATCTCGCCCTTGAGCTCCTTTGGATAGGTGTAGTCCACGCTGGCATCGGGGGTTATGAAACACGACACGAGCCAGCCGTTTATCGGCTTCGGCGGGTAGCTCGGCGGAATTCCAACGAGAATCGATTTCTTGCCCTTCTCGGCTATGTAGTGCCACACAGCCTTCTCCTTCACCATAAGGCTGTGAGCAATCCAGATGTCGTTGTAGGTGCCCTTCTTCCTGTGCCTGAAGCCGTACAGACCCAGCTCTCCTGGCGTTTTTCCAGTCGCCATCACCATCCAGGCTGGAATGGTGATGGCTGGAATGGTGCTCTGCATCGGGCCATAGATTGACCTCTCGACGAGCCATTTTATGTTTGGTAGGTCATCCAAAAAGCGGCTGAACAAAAGCTCGGGTGGAGCGGAGTCGAGGCCAATGACGAAGACCTTCTTAACGTTCTCCAACCCGTTCTTAACCTTCTCATCAAAGCTCATAACATCACCCCAGGTACTCCTCAACAATCTTGAATGCCTCATCAACCTTCTTCCTCTCACAGACGCATCCCAAAACTTCCCTCTTGCCGCCTGCGTTTGTTCCGAGGATGCGGAGCCTCTCAATGACTTCTGCCATGTTTATCCTTTCGGCTTCCTCCTTCGAGACCCTGAAGTAGAGCTGAGCCTTCCCGTGGAAGTTCTTATTGACAACGACGGCACCTCTAAAGCCCATTTCCCAGACGAGCCTCCTTGCAACCTTGGAGATTATGTTGAACGGACTCTCGAACTCGACTATCGCGAAGCCGTTCCTCTCAGTCACGCTTGAGAGGGCTTCCTCTATTGTGCGTCTTATCTCATCCGCTCGCTTCACCCACGGCTCATATTCAAGGAGTTCTTTAGTTTCTTGACTGAGCAGAACTGCAACGGCATCTTCAACGGCTTCTCTGTCCACGGCTATGTAGTTCGAGTCCATTAGCTCGACGAGCCTTAAAGCCTCCTCCCTTGATAGGCCCTCCCTATCGAGGAGCTCATTAACGCGAGGAATCTCAAATGCCCTCTCGCCGATGTCACCGATTACTCCAAGGGCACTCCAAGTGTTCCAGAGGCCGAAGTACTCGGAAACCACCAGCGAGGCCGATGGATAGTATTTACCGTCGAGCAAGGGGTTAATCTGCTTGACCTTCGGGTTCCTTATCCTCGGCTGCGTGTGATGGTCTATGAAGAGTGTTTCGACATTTACCCTCTCCACCTCACCCGGAACGTTGAAGTCCATCACGTAGAGCTTTTTAGCCTGCCCTATTGCCTTCCAGATCCTCTCATCGAAGCGGAACTCGCCTATTGGTGCTGTCATGTTTGTGAAGTCTTCTAAACAGAGTGCTCTGACGAGCAAAGCCGCTGAAGTTATCCCGTCCGTGTCCCAGTGGTGGACTATTAGGTGCACCTAAACCACCCCGCAAAAATAAAAAGTCACTCGACGAAGGGCTTCTCAAAGCTCCTTATGACCTCGTAGACCTCTGGCCTCATCATGTATTCTGGCGGCTGCTCGCCGGCCATTATCATCTTCCTGAGCTTTGTGCCGCTTATCCTGACGTGGAACTCCTCCGGGTGCGGGCATATCTTGGCGTTAACCATTCCGCCGCACTTCCTGCAGTAGAAGGCCTCCCTGATGAACATCGGTGTTATGCCGAGGTCGGGGAAGTTGTCGAACATGTCCCAGGCCTCGTAGGGCCCGTAGTAGTCGCCGACACCCGCGTGGTCTCTGCCGACGATGAAGTGCGTCGCCCCGAAGTTCTTCCTCATTATAGCATGGTGCACTGCTTCCCTCGGTCCGGCGTAGCGCATCTCGTAGCGCACCGTCGCCAAAGTCGCTGCATCTTTTGGATAGTAGTGCTCGAAGAGTGTCTCGTAGGCCTTTATGATGACCTCGTCCTTATAATCGCCCTTCTTTTTCTTTCCGAGGACTGGGTTTATGAAGAGGCCGTCGACGAAGGTGAGTGCCGCCTTCTGGACGTATTCATGGCCGAGGTGTGGGACGTTTCTCGTCTGGAACGCAACGATGGTCTTCCATCCGCGCTCCTTGAAGAGGACCCTCGTCTCGACGGGCCTCAGAGTATACTTGGCAAAGGGATTCGGAACCTCGTTGAGGAGCTCAATCTCGCCGCCGACGAGGTATTTGCCCATGGAATAGACCTTAGCAACGCCCGGGTGAGCGCTGTCAGTCGTCTTGAATACCTTCTTCGCGAACTCTTCCTTATCGTAGGTGTAGATCTCCTCAACGTGCATCCTCGCTATGGGTAAATCGCCGTAGTAGAGGAGAACTGCATCTCCCTCGTCAAAGGTCCTCTCATTGATATCGAGCACTATGGGGATGGTCCAGGGAGTGTCGTCACTCAATCTCATATGGTCGAGAACGCTCTGGAAGTCATCGCTCGTGAGGAACCCCTTGAGGGGGGAGTAGACGCCGTGGGCGATATTCTCCAGATCTATGGCCCTGCCGTGGTCGATTTTTATGGCGGGATACTCCTTCTGCTCACTCAGAATCCTTTCCCTCGTCCTGTCGGCAACGAGTCTCCTGACTAACCTGCCCCCGTGGGGCTTTGAGACCATGCTATCACCTCAAAAAGTTTTGAAAATCAGTCGAGGTAGCCAAGGGCCCTGAGGCGCTCCTTGACCTTCTCCTCTTCCTCTTCGGTGAAGACTTCCTCTTTCTCTTCCTCTTCGAGGCTCGCCAGAACCTCGCGGAGGACGTAGGTAACGTAGTCTGAGACGGAAGTGAATCCGGTGCCCTCTATCCTCTTCTTGATCTTGTCGTAGAGGGGCTTTGGTATGGAAACGGTTGTGTACTTCTTTTCGTCAGCCATCCGATACACCTCCAGTCTTTAATGATATTTAATGACATTTAATTAAATTTCATTAAGGCGTATAAAACTTTCGGTGAGGGAGGGGTATCTTTAAAACCCCCCGGACGTATGTTATGCTGCGATGATGAATGATGGGCGAACCGAGTGGTGAGGAAGGAAAGGTGATCGCTGAGCATACCTTTTTAAGGCCCATCCTTCCACTTTTTCTGGGATGATGATTTCAGCCTTGCCTGAGGCTTGTGATGAGGGAGTGACGGACTGACCGTTGACCTTATTTTTATGGCAGTTTAATTAGGAGGCCCGAATAAAATTGGAAAACCTAATAAAGTTTGGCGGAAATTCTATGCACGGTAACGTTTAAGTATTGTGTGCATATGCACAAAAATAGGTGATACGATGAGGGATGTCTATAAGCCCATCTGGGTTAGCATCGTCGGCAACGTCCTGTTAGCGCTCATCAAAATCATCGTGGGTCTCTGGTACTCTAGTATAGCACTTATATCGGACGGCGTTCACTCGCTCTCGGACGTTGTGACGAGCGTCATCGGCTACTTCGGCATAAGGATATCCTCAAAGCCACCGGACGAGAGTCACCCCTTTGGTCATTCCCGCTTTGAACCCTTGGTGGCGTTTCTCATCGGTGAAGGCCTTGTTATAGTTGCCTATGAGATTGGTAGAGAGGCTTTTTTTAGAATGCTTTACGGAAGCATTGTGGAGGTAAATTCCATTATGCTTGCCATCACGATTCTTTCAATCCTTGCGAAGGAGGCCATGGCGCGCTATTCCCTCCACGTCGGCAAGAAGCTCAACAGCCAGATTTTAATAGCCGATGCCTACCACCACAGGAGCGACGCACTGAGCAGCATCGCAGTCTTCATTGGACTGGGAACTCAAAAGCTGGGCTTCGAATATGGTGATGCCCTGGCTGGTCTGGTGGTTGCGGCTTTCCTGGTTAAGGTTTCCTTTGATATCCTTCTTGAGAATATCGGCTATCTCACCGGTCAGGCGCCCCCCTTCGAGCTCTGCGAAGAGATAAAGCGCAGAGCGCTGAGCGTTCCTAACGTCCTTGGTGTTCACGATTTGAGGGCCCATTACGTTGGGAACAGGCTCCACGTCGAGCTGCACATAGAAGTCCCGCCCGAGCTGACACTAAAGGAAGCCCACGACATAAGTGAAGAGGTGAAGAGGCGCATAGAGGAGATAAAGGATGTGGATAGGGTCTTCGTGCATGTTGATATCAAAGGGGTTACGGAGTGAGTATTTCCCCTAAATCCTTCAAGAACTCCTCTAGGTACTCCCTCCTGACGTGGGGCATCATGACTATTCTTATGTAGCCGCGGTGGGCGCTGATTCCCCAGCCACGTCTCTTCAGCTCCTTCTCGACCTCTTCGAGGTTCTTCGTTCCGAAGGAGACTATGTTGAGCATAGGCTCCCTTATCAGGTAAACCCCCGGTATCTTCTTTATCTCGGCCGCGAACCACCTGCTCAGCTCCATCGCGCGCTTCACTACCTCCTTGTATCCCTCAAAGCCGAGGTGCTTTATCAGGGCCCACACTGCCAAAGCGCTCGCCCCTGGCCGTGTTCCCGTTATCGTCGCCTGCCACACCTTTCCCCCAGCCAGATAGGGCGCGGGCACGCTTATCGCCTCTAGGAACTTCTTTTTTCTGAAGATTATTCCACCAGCGGGAATCGGGGCCATCCCCATCTTGTGGGGATCTATGGTTATGCTCTGAACGCCTTTAAGCCTGAAGTCGAAGTCGGGGAGATCGTAACCCAGGGCCTTGGCGAAGGGAATCACGAAGCCGCCAAAGGCTGCATCAACGTGGAGGGGGATTCCGTAATCGAGGGCCAGGTCGCTCAAAGCTGGGATGTCATCAACAACGCCCAGTCCGGTGGTTCCTGCTATCCCGACTATCCCGATAGTGCCCTCGGTTATTTTAGCTTCGACGTCCTTAACATCAACCGAGTAATCATCCTTCAACTCGGCCCAGACAAGCTTGACGCCGAGCATCTCGCTTGCCTTGAGGAAGGAGAAGTGGGCGCTCCTTGGGAGGATAAGCTCCGGCTTTTCGACGTCGGCGAGGTTGCGGAAGGCCCTCACGGCCAGGATGTTTGCCTCTGTTCCTCCAGAGACGATGTTCCCGTAGCCCTTCTCGAGTCCCAGGAGACTGGAGAGCATCTCCACGGCTTCTTCTTCTATTTTCTGGCTTCCGACGTGAAGGCCCGGGTCGCCGAGGTTCCTGTCGATGTACTTCATGACAATTTTCTGGGCGAAGGGATGGGGATACGTGCACATTGAGCCGAGAATCCGCCCAGAACCAAAGGTTAAATCTTTCGCCGTTTTCTTCTCCAGCTCTGCCAGGACCTCTTCTTCACTCGCGCCTATTTTTGGGAACATGCTCTCACCAGCCCGGAACTACTTTAATCAATTCAATTTAAGCTTTTGCCTTTTTGATGTAGGTCTTAAAGAACAGGGGCGTCGTCAGTGCAGTGAGCATCGAGACGACTATGACGCTCGCGAAGATGGTCTGATCGATGAGCCCTGTGTTGAGGCCGAAGGTGAGTATCGCCAGCTCTAGGCTTCCCCTTCCGCCCATACCAATACCAACGAGGATTGAATCCTTCCAGCTCAGGCCGAAGAGTCTGCTCCCCAGCCCACAGCCGATGAGCTTTCCAAGGACCGCCGCCAGGTAAAGCGTTCCTATCAAGGCCAGGCTGATGCCCGCTAACGGCGGGTTGAACATCAGTCCGACGTAGATGAAGAACAGCGGTATGAAAAACTCCGTGAGGACAACTTGCAAGTCCTCTATCAGCTCATTGAGCTTTATTCTCGTAACGACAAGGGGGTCCTTCCTCTCGCGAAGTCTGCTTATCGTGAGTCCCGCTAGGTATGCTCCTATTATTTGGTTAAGACCGACCTTCTCGGCTATTATCGCCAGAGCGAACGTCAGTATGAGTGTGAATGTGAAAAATACGTTGAGGTTCTTGACTATCGAGTAGAACCAGTGGGAGCGTTTGAAAACGAGTTCGGAGATTAGGAGTATTATTGCTATGAACAGGAATATCTTGATGGTCAGTATCCCGAGGGAACGGGCGTCCAAGCTACCCTTGGTCATCGCTGTGATGATGCCTATGAGGTAAACCGCGAGTATGTCATCGACGAAGGCTGCACCCATGAGGATGGACGAGATCTCTCGTTTAACGCGCTCTTTGACGAGGATACCGCTTGTGACTTCTATAGCAGTGTTTCCGAGAGTGACTCCAACGAAAATCGCCGCTGAGGTGCCCTTCTCGAAGAACTCCACCGTAGCGAAGCCGAGGATGAAGGAGAAAGCCACGCCAAGGACTGCAACTATTACAGCTTTTTTGGTGTTCTGGGCTATCGCCGAGAAGTTGCTGGTGAGACCCATGTAGAGCATCATCATTATCAGCCCGAACTCCGCCAGAACGCTGAGCTCGGAAGTCGGCTCTATGAGTCCGAGGACGAATGGCCCCAGCATTATTCCGGTCAGGACGTGGGCTATGATGGGATGTATCTCCACCCTCTCAAAGAGCCACTCGATGCTCTTTGCTGTGACGAGTAGAATGGCAAGGGCCGCCAGAAAGTCCACATCATCCCCTCCTTGCAATCAGGGCGCCTATTATCCAGAGAACCATCAGGACTACTGCGAGAACCATCGCAAGTGTTGCCCCTCTGCCAGTGCCGAAGACTATCGGAATCGGGCCTATCATTATAACTCCGCCGCCCTCGACCTCGGCCTCTCCACCTACGCTCAGCAGGGTTCCAATAAAGACTAGGAAGAAGCCTAGGAATATCATGCCCATTCCAAGAGCTATGAGCAGGGTTCCCTTCTCCATACATTAGGGGCTTCTCCTTTGGCTTTTTAAAGCTTTAACCCAAAGAATTAAAATGGAGCCCTCCAATCATTTAACATGCTCGTGCTTGTTGACCTCGACGACACTCTCTGCAACACCTGGGATGCTGGAAAGTACACACTCATTCGCCTGATACCTTTCCTTCTTAAACGGAGGAAGTTCAAGTCTTTCTTCTACATAATCACCGCCCGCTATAGGGAGCTCGAGCAGTCGCGGGAGTTTCACATGATGGACCTCGATAAAATTCTAGAGAAGCTCCTCGGAAAGGTCTACGCGAGCATAACCCCCGAAGAGTTCGAGGAGATAATGAGCCTCGTCGATAGAGTCTTCTTTTCGAACCTTAAGCTCTATCCCGATGCCCTCCCCTTTCTTCAGGGGCTCAGAGATATGGGAGCCAAAATAGTGCTCATAACGGACTCCTCGAGCTACTGGCAAAGAAAGAAGCTCGAGTACCTCGGCATAAAGGACTACTTCGATGCCCTCATAATCAGCGGCGAGACCGGCCACAGCAAGCTCGACCCTCACAACTTCCGTTTGGCTAGGAGCAAGTTCCCCCGCGAAGAGGAGGTCTACATGGTCGGCGACAGGGACGACACCGACATGAGGGGCGGTAAGGACATTGGTGCAGTTACTATACTCGTAAAGAGAGGCTACTTCAAGGGAAGACATCACAAACACGCAGATTACGTTGTTAACGACCTAATCGAGGCTCTAAGGGTGATCAAGGATGAGCATGAAAAGCGAGCTGAAGCGTAAGTCCCTTCACCTCACTGGCGTGTTAGTTCCGGTTTCGTATCTGCTTTTTGGAAAGGACGTGACGCTCACTTTGATTGGGGTAGCCTTTTTCGTATTCGTCGTCCTTGAGCCATTCAGGATAATCGAGGCGCTCAGGGACAGAATCAAAGAGCGGCTCAGGCTCTATGTCTACGACGACGTCATTGAGCGCGTGGAGAAGCTTGAGAGGCAGATAGAAGAGATAACGCGTGAGCACGAGCGATACCGCGTCGCGGCGCACATATACTTCGCGGCGGCCGCCTTTATAGTGGTCTATTTCTTCCCAAAAAACATAGCCATCGGGGCTATAGCCGTGGCTACCATCGGCGATGCCCTTGCAGCCATAATTGGGAAGTCCTTTGGAAGACACCGCTTTAAAAATGGCAAGAGCGTTGAGGGAAGCCTTGCCTACTTCCTCTCCGGCGTGTTCATCCTTTGGCCGCTCGTTGGTCTCCCGCTGGCAGTTGTTGGTTCGCTCGCGGGGATGGTTGCTGAGTTCTATAACCTGCTACCCGATGACAACTTCTCGAACCAGCTGGCGATAGCTGTGGTGCTCTATCTCGCGGACGCTCTTGTCCTTTGAAGCTCCAATAGATAAAGAAGAACAGAAAAGGGGAAAGGTTCACTCTATCGCAACCTTCGCGAAGGTGGTGAAGTTATCTGCGTCGGTCCACTCCTCTCCAGGCGCTCTGTCATGAATGCTCGGGTCGTCTGGGAGGCTGTCAACTGCTGAGTCCCCAGCCCCCTGACCGGTCACGTAGGCTACAATGTATATCTCGGAGGGCTTTCCTCCAAGGGCCTTCCACGGAATGGCTATCTCGAGAGTCTGTAGTCCGTTCTCAGCGCCGCCGGTGTAAGCGTAGAAGCCCGTCCACTTGAGGTCGTTGTATATCCAGGAGCTTCCGTTCCAGAGGACGAGCTGGGCGCTGGTTATGTTGCTGGTTCCCCTGTCGCCGAAGAACTCTCCGTTCCAGAAGAAGTACAGCTGGGCGTCGATGCCCCTGCTGAAGCTCATCTTCTTGGCCCATGAATCCTGACCGGTCGTGTAGCCGCCCTCCTTATAGTCCAGCGAGATGCCATAGGCGACTCTCCAGGAGGCCTTGTTCTCCGTGGTGAGCGCTATGTAGAGGAACTGGTCGTCGTAGTCCACGTAGAGCGCCTTGAGGTTCGCACCGTCCTGGCCGAAGCCGGTAGTGTCCTCCGCAACTGGCTCGACGCTCCAGTCGTCGAGGTTGCCGTCTATGGTCTTGGTGAGGTTCTTGGCGAGCTCTTCCATCTCTCCCTGCTTCTCCAGCTCGCCGCTCTTTGCCTTTTCGAGCATGGCCTCGAGGTCCCTCACCATTTTCTTGAGGCCCGTGTAAGAGCGGTATATCTTGAGCGAGGCGCTGAAGGCGTAGTTCGGCAGGTCTATCGTGGACTTGCCCTCATTGTAAAGCTTCAACAGGTCCATCAGCTCGGAATCGTACTGCTCGAGCTTCTTCCGCATGTCATCCGTTAGCGGCATGTTCCTGAGCTCGTTGGCGAGCTCCTGGTAGCGGGCGTAGTCCCTCTCGAAATTCCTTATGCCATAGAACTTGTTGATCATGACGAAGGTGTTCTGGTACTGGATGAGCCTCTGCACCTTGACACTAACAAGGCCAGCGCTCTCGATGATGTTATCCATGGTTATGCGGACGAAGTAGTCCGGGATGTTGTCCACCAGCTCCTGGGTGGTGGTTGGCTCGAGGGTAATGGTGTCAACGATATCGCTGTTGCCGTCGTTGGCGAATGGGTCTCCGAAGTTCCAGACGGCCGGGCCATAGCTGAAGCCGGTGGCAACCTGGAAGTTGAAGTTCCTCGCACCCTCAAAGACGCTCAGGGGAACTCTCACTTCTACGGTGTTCTTGGTGAGGTCAACTCCAACAAGAGCCCCGTCCACGGGGATAACGTTTCCTTCGGGGTCAACGAAGTAGAGCAGCGAAGTAACGCTGTTGCCGGCTGAAGCCACGGCCTGCTCCTGGCCAACGTATTCGCTTCCGCCAAGGTTCACCGCCATCTGGATGTCCCATGCTATGACAGTGTTGGTGTCCATCTCACCGGCGAACCAGTATGCACCGCCGTCCTTGTAGTCTATCGGAACCGCTATGAAGGTCGCGCCGTTGTCTCCTATCTTGATGTTGCTCATGTCCGCGAACTTGAAGAGGAAGTAAACGTACCTGTCGTCTTTGGTTACGCCAACCTCTGTGAGATCGGCGTGCGATGAGCTTCCTCCCGGCAGGTATGGGTCCTTATCATGCCTCTGGTCATCGACGGGGTCACTCCAGATGAAGAATCCGTTCTGGACGGTGTATGAATTGGGTTCAAGGGTAACCGCCAGCCAGTCATTGGGGTTTCCGTCAACGTCGATGTTGCCGACCCATACAACGTCAACGCTCATGGTGAACTCGTTGTTGTCCTCGTTTGCCTCGGCTATGGCGTTCTCCTCGTCAACGACGGCCCTTATGGTGTAAGTTCCGGTAGCGTTGGGCGTCCAGTTGAAGAGGAACCACTTCTCCTCTCCTGCTCCGAGGTCGGTCGTCCAGTTGGCGTAGAGGTTTCCGTCGATGTAGACCTTGACCGTCGCTCCAGTCACGGGCAGGGAGCCCTCGTTCTTGACCGTAACGTTGTAGTTGCCCATCCTGTTGAGGCCAACCACGCCGGGTCCGGTGATGCTGACGGCCAGGTCCGGCATGAGGAACCACTCGCCGACGAGCAGGTTGGTGAAGGTGTCGGTGTCTCCCCATTCTCCTCCGATGTTGGTGTAGTCTATTGCCGGGTCAACGGGGAGGGAATCAACCGCGCTTCCACCACTTCCAGTAACCCAGGCCATTATTGCGAACTTTGAGCGCTTTCCTCCGAGGGCGCTCCACGGTATTGCTATCTCAAGCGTCTGGAGACCAGTGGAAGTGCCCCCTGTGTAAGCGAAGCTTCCACCAACGCCGCTTATGCTGTTGTAAGTCCAACCACTTCCGGTCCATGTGTTAAAGTTGTCGGTACCCATTCCAGTGTTCCAGCCCCACCAGAAGTAGATTTCGTAATCAATCGCGTACCCGGCTCCAAACTCCACGCTCCTACCCCAGGAGTCTCCACCGGTGGTGTATCCGTTTCCGGTTCCTGGATCAACGTCAATGCCAATACCGTAAGCGACGTCCCAGCTTGCAGTATTGTTGGTCTTAATGGCTATGTAGAGGTAGGTGTCATCCCAGGAAACGTACATCCTGTCAAGATTGGCTCCGGCTTGGCCGTTGTCCTGGCCAATGACCACAAGATCCGAGGGGCCCCAGTCGCTGAGGTTGCCGTCTATGGTCTTGGGGGCGACGTAGATTTCGGCGAGGTTGGTGAATGTATCTGCGTCTCCCCATTCGTTCCCGATGTTGGTGTAGTCTATCGCAGGATCCACCGGGAGGCTGTCAACTGCCGAACCGCCGCTTCCAGTCACCCAGGCGATAATTGCTACCTTGTCCGGCTTTCCTCCGAGTGCCGTCCAGGGGATTTTAATCTCGAGGATTTGGAGACCAGTGGAAGTGTCCCCCGTATAAGCGAAGCTTCCGCCGATGCTGCTTATGCTGTTGTAGTTCCATCCGCTTCCTGTCCAGGTGTTGAAGTTGTCCGTGCCCATGCCGCTATCCCAGCCCCACCAGAAGTAGATTTCGTAATCAATCGCGTAGCCGTTTCCGAAGCTTATACTCCTGCCCCAGGAGTCACTGGTTCCGTTGTAGCCGTTTCCGGTCCCGGGGTCAACGTCAATGCCTATTCCGTAAGCCACGTCCCAGCTCTGGGTGTTGCCCGTTTTTATAGCAATGTAGAGATAGTTCTCGTCCCAGGCAACGTACATCCTACTTAGATTTGCGCCGGCCTGGCCATTGTCTTGGCCAACGGTTATGAGGTCCGACGGCGTCCAGTCGCTTAAGTCACCGTCGATTATCTTCGTTCCGTACATGGCGCTTACCATTTTAGTTGCTGGAACTAAACTTAAAAAAAGCAAAACCACCATCAAAATTCCAAGGCCTTTCCTCATAGGATTCACCTCTGGTGATATCTGTTCACCATTGATGATACCTGTGCATAAAATATTTATATACCTTTCCCGATATCACCGGTAGTGATAATGATTTTGGGGGTGCATCGATGGTCAATTTCATCTTTGGAATACACAACCATCAGCCTCTCGGCAACTTCGGATGGGTGTTTGAGAGTGCTTACGATCGCTCCTATCGCCCGTTTATGGAGATTCTCGAGGAGTATCCAGGAATGAAAGTCGCAGTCCACATAAGCGGCCCCTTGCTGGAGTGGCTTGATAAGAACAAGCCGGAGTACATTGACCTCCTCCGCTCGCTGGTGAGGAAGGGCCAGCTTGAGATAGTCGTGGCAGGTTTTTATGAACCAGTCCTTGCTGCCATCCCGAAAGAAGACCGTATAGAGCAGATTAAGCTCCTCAAGGACTTTGCGAAAAAGCTCGGCTACGACGCCAAGGGCGTATGGCTCACGGAAAGGGTCTGGCAGCCGGAGCTGGTTAAGAGCCTCCGCGAGGCGGGGATAGAGTACGTCATAGTTGACGACTACCACTTCATGAGCGCGGGTCTGTCGAAGGAGGAGCTCTTTTGGCCGTATTACACAGAGGACGGTGGTGAGGTCATAGCGGTCTTCCCGATAGACGAGAAGCTCCGCTACCTCATCCCCTTCAGACCGGTGGAGAAAACGCTTGAGTACCTCCACAGCCTTGAGGACGGAGACGAGAGCAAGGTTGCGGTCTTCCACGACGACGGCGAGAAGTTCGGCGTCTGGCCTGGAACCTACGAGTGGGTCTACAAGAAGGGCTGGCTCAGGGAGTTCTTCGACAGGGTTTCGAGCGACGAGAGGATAGACCTGATGCTCTATTCAGAGTACCTCCGGCGTTTCAAGCCGAAAGGTCTGGTATACCTACCAATCGCTTCATACTTCGAGATGAGCGAGTGGTCACTTCCAGCGAAACAGGCCAAGCTCTTCGTCGAGTTTGTGGAGAGGCTGAAGGAGCGCGGCCAGTTCGAGAAGTACCGCGTCTTCGTCAGGGGTGGCATCTGGAAGAACTTCTTCTTCAAGTACCCGGAGAGCAACTACATGCACAAGAGGATGCTCATGGTTAGCAAGCTTGTTAGGGACAATCCGGAGGCGAGGAAGTTTATCTTCAAAGCTCAGTGCAACGATGCCTACTGGCACGGCATCTTCGGCGGTGTTTATCTTCCCCACCTGAGGAGGACAGTCTGGGAGAACATAATAAGGGCCCAGAGCTACGTTTCCACTGGAAACCTCGTGAAGGATATAGATTTCGATGGCAGGGAAGAGGTTCTCCTGGAGAACGATGGGTTCATAGCCGTCTTCAAGCCCCCCTACGGTGGAGCGCTCTTTGAGCTCAGCTCCAAGAGAAAAGCTGTGAACTACAACGACGTTTTGGCGAGGAGATGGGAGCACTACCACGAGGTTCCAGAGGCGGCTACGCCTGAGGAAGGGGGTGACGAAGGAGTTGCTAGCATACACGAGCTCGGAAAGAAGATACCCGACGAGATAAAGCGCGAGCTTGCCTACGACAGTCACCTCAGGGCCATCCTGCAGGACCACTTCCTGCCCGCTGAAACGAGCCTCGACGACTACAGGCTCGTGCGCTACACCGAGCTTGGAGACTTCATCGATAAGCCCTACGAGTTCGAGCTTGGAGGTGGCGCAGTAAAGCTCTGGCGCGATGGAAACGTTGCCGGGAGACCTGTGAGGGTCGAGAAAACGGTAAAGCTGACCGAGGACGGCTTCGTTGCCGAGTACTACGTGAAGAGCGAGGCCAGAGCGCTGTTCGGCGTCGAGCTGAACTTGGCCGTCCACAGTGTCGTGGAGGAGCCGGATGAATTCGAGGCCAATAAGATAGAGGTGAACGACCCATACGGCATCGGAAGGGTCATCCTGGAGCTGGACAGGTCTGCTTTAGTGTGGAAGTTCCCGATAAAGACCCTTTCCCAGAGCGAGGCCGGCTGGGACTTCATCCAGCAGGGCGTCAGCTATACGGTGCTCTTCCCGGTTGATGGAGAGCTGAGGTTCAGGCTCCGCTTTAAGGAGTTGTGAGAGGCCTCAGCTAGGGAGGCCCTCATCACCCATCAGGGCCCGAAAGGCTCACCTCATCGGCCCTTGCCGTTAATCTTTTCTTACCCTGAAGTCCAGCGGCTCCTCGAGGCGCCAGAAGCGGCAGAATGAACACACCTCACCGCTCGACGGCATGCCGCAGACCTTGCACTCCCTCAGCTCTACCTCTTCAAGCTCGGCCTCGAAGATGTGCTTTTTCCTCAGGTAGCCCTTCACGAAGTTTATCTTGGTTCCCGGTCTCTTCTCCTCCATCTCGTTGAGGACTTCCTTGAACTCAAGTGTTGTGGCTCCGCGAGCGTGCGGGCACTCCTCAATGTGATACTCTATGCCGTTGGCAAGTGCATAGGCAACAACTTCTCTCTCGGTGAGTTCGTAAAGGGGCTTAATTTTCTTCACGAATTTGCCCTCGCCGGGGGTTAGCGGCCCCTGCTTGGCCAAATACTGCGTGTTCCAGTGCATCATGTTGGAGAATATGAAGCTCGCCTCATCGTCGAGGTTGTGGCCTGTGGCGACTGCATCGAAGCCGTTGTCGTAGGCGAACTTGTTGAAGATGTAGCGCTTCGTTAAGCCGCAGTAGGAGCATGTGGGTCTTCTCGTCCTCACTTCGCCAATTCCATGACCCAAGAGCTCCCTGACACGGACAATATGGAGGGGAGCGCCTATCATCTCGCACTGCCTTTTGGCGTACTCCTCGCTCTTCTCCGAGTACTCGCCTATGCCGAGGTTTATATACAGACACTCTATATCGTAGCCGAGTTTTTTCAGCACGTAAGCGGTAACGGCTGAATCCTTTCCGCCGCTCACAACGACAAGAACCCTCTCATCGGGCTTCAGCAGCTTGTACCTCTCTATGGTGCGCTTAACCTTTCTCTCGAAGTACTCGGTGAAGTGCTCCGGGCAGAGGTACATCTTTGGGTAGTGGAGCTTGATGAAGGCTGGCTTCTCGCAGAACTTGCATCTCATCGGCATTCTCTCTCACCAAAGCGGGAAAAGAAGGAGGAGGTTAAAAAGCTACCTCTAATCCTACATGGCCTCTATCACGTGTCTCCAGTTGCCTGGCTTTCTGAAGTCCTTCTCCGTGTAGAGGCCCTCCTTCTTGAGTATGCCCCTCGCCGCCAAGAGGCCGGTCGCAGCGGCATTGACGATGTCCCTGCTCAGGCCCGCACCATCTCCAGCGGCGAATATGCCCTCGATGCTCGTCTCGAGGTTCTCATCAACCTCGGCACGCATGGCGTAGTACTTAATCTCCGGGGCGTAGAGAAGGGTGTGGTCGCTTGCGACTCCTGGAATCACCTTGTCGAGCCTGTCCAATCCTTCAAGGATGTTGGTAACGACACGATGGGGCAAAGCCATCGCTATGTCTCCGGGGGTGACGTGCTTTAATGTCGGCTCGACGTCGCTTCTCTTTATCCTGCTCCATGTGCTCCTCCTACCGCGCCTCAAGTCGCCGAGCCTCTGGAGGAGCGGCTTTCCTCCACCTATGGTCGTTGCTAACTGTGCTATGCTCTTTCCGTAGGCGGTGGTGTCCTCCACGGGTTCCGTCAGTTCAATCCTGGAGAGAAAAGCGAAGTTGGTGTTGTTGCTCTTCTTGTCGCGCATCGAGTGGCCGTTCACTCCAACGTAGCCATCGTAGCGCTCTTCGACGACGAAGCCGTTCGGGTTGGTGCAGAAGGTTCTCACGAAGTCGTCGTAGGTGTCGGTGTAGATGTGGAACTTGGGGTCGTGGTTGATGCTCGTTATCGGCTCCATCACTATCGCCGGAACTTCAACACGAACACCGACGTCAATCGGACCGTGCTTTGCCTTCAGCCCTATTCTCTGCGCAACGTCGTGGAACCAGTCTGCACCTCCTCTTCCAGGAGCAACGATGATGTACCTGGCCTTTATTGTGAAGATGTCCCTTCCACGCCTCACCCTGACCCAGCCCTGACCGAACTCCAATGCCTTTGTCCAGAGGAGGAATTCGACGCCCCTACCTTCAAGGTGCTTCTTTATGCTTCCGATGACTGCTGGAGTGTGATCGGAACCGATATGTCTCTGGATTATAGGGACGAACTTAACACCGGCCTGGGCGGCTCTCCTCTCCCATGCCCTTATCTGCTCTGGGTTGCCCTTGTAGAGGTTCTTGGGTGCACCGTGTTTGAGGAAAATCTGGTCTACCTCCCAGACGAGCTGCCAGGAGTAGTTCTCATCGTTTGTTAGCTCGGTTAAATCACCGCCTATGTCCGGTCTGAGATTTATTGTTCCATCGCTTAAACCACCTGCCCCACCGATGCCGCTCATGATGTGGCAGGGCTGGCAGCCAATGCAGTAGCCCAGCTCGTACATTGGACAGACGCGCTGGTCGATGTCACCGCCCTCGTCGATTATCAAAACCTTAAAATCACTCCTTTCAGCCAGCTCGTAGGCCGCAAAAAGGCCAGCCGGTCCGGCTCCAAGAATAACGACGTCGTACTCCTTTCCAGAAACCATATTTCCCTTGTCGAGGTTTGGGACAATTTCCTTAAAAACTTTTTGGCAAATTTTTGGTGAGTTTTTCCAGATTATTGGCAATTTTTTGACAATTTTATTTAAAACTCTTCCCGAAACCTTTAAACACAATTGGGCAGTAGCAATATTCCAGTGAGAATATGCTTGAGGATAAATCAACCGCCGCCAAGGCGAAGAAGATTATGATAATCCACAGCAAGAGGAAGCTCCTCCACATCAAGCGCAAGACGGAGCTGAGCCACAATATCCGCTACGTGGAGAAGGTTCCCGTCAAGATAGTTATGGACAAAGAGTTTCTCAAGGTTCATCCCAGCGATTCCCTCATAACCCTTATTGAGAACATGGGTGAGGAGGAGAGCTCTGCCGTTGTTGTGGACGACGAGGACAGGTTAATCGGCTTCATAACCATGAAGGACATATTACATTTTCTCCATCCGCCGAGGAGGCACTCCATAGTGGGCCTTGGATTGCTAAAGAGGTATTCCGTGAACAGAACCACCAGGGTAGAGGACATAATGGTGACCAAGCCGATAACCGTTGATGTAAACGACAACCTCGGCCACGCGATAAGGCTGATGATTGAGACGGGCAAGCATCATTTACCGGTCGTCGATGATGAGGGGAGAGTTCACGGCCTCCTTGAAGTCAAGGACATAATCCGGCTCATCCGCCTAGTGTCCCTGTAATCGAGCGATGGGGGATTAAAATGGACGTCTTCCTAGAGATCGCGGTTATACTGATAACGGCAAAGCTCTCTGGCTACCTCAGTTCACGCCTCGGCCTTCCAGCTGCATTAGGTCAGATAATCGGTGGCATAATCCTGGGCCCATCGCTGCTGGATTTCGTTACCTACGACGAGGGCGTCAAGCTAATAGCCGATTTGGGAGTGATAATGCTTCTGTTCTTAGCGGGCCTCGAAACAGATGTTGATGAGTTCAAGAACGTTGGCTTGCCGGCTTTTCTCATAGCCTCCCTGGGCGTCGCGATTCCCTTCCTGTTCGGCTACGCTATCGCTATTAAGTGGGGCTATCCCCAGATGCAGGCCCTCTTCCTCGGTGGAGTCATGACCGCGACGAGCGTCAGCCTAACGGCCAACGTTCTGATGGAGCTCAAAAAGCTGCGCACCCGCGTTGGTGCGGCGATTTTGGCCGCTGCCGTTGTTGACGATGTCCTGGGCATAATAATCCTGACCATCCTCGTGGCCGTCAACACAAAGGGAACCGTCTATGTCCAAGACATAGGGATAATACTCGCTGAGATAGCGGCGTTTTTTATCATAAGCGCTCTCCTTGGCCGGGAAGCGGTGAAAAGGCTCCTCAGGACGTCCCACAAGATAAATCTCCCCGAAACGGTCACCACCGTGGCGATGGCCATAATGCTCGTCTTCGCATATTTGGCCAAACACTTCCAGATAGCGGCAATAACAGGGGCCTACCTGGCTGGAATCCTCGTCGCTGGAAGTGATGACGCTAGAAAGATAACGGACAAGATAGTTACCATCGGCTACGCCTTTTTCATCCCCATCTTCCTCGTCGGCGTCGGTGCCGAAACTAACGTCAGGGTCGTTTTCGCCGCGGGAATCTTCGCCTTCATCTACTCCTTCCTCGCAGTGTTGGGTAAGGTCCTTGGCTGCAGTGTCGGGGCGCTCCTCTCGAAGTTCAATCCGAAAGAGGCCCTCCAGATAGGAATTGGAATGATTCCGAGGATGGAGGTCGGCTTAATCATGGCCAACATAGGTCTGGCTGAGGGTGTCCTCGACAGGGGGGCATTCTCGATAGCCATAGCGATGGTCATGGCAACAACCCTCGTGACGCCACCCCTTCTTAAATGGGCCTTCGCGAAGGATTAGCTCAGCCAACCGAGTGCTCTTCATCCTTCCGTCAGTGCCGGTCTCATCATCGCGTGCACACTTTAGGGCATAGGTTTATAAAATCCTTGCCGGAGGAAAGGCTATGAGTGAGTTCACGGCGATACTGAGTTCGGCCCTCTTCATGCTCATCATGATAGACCCAAGCGATAAGGTACTCCTGGTTAGTCTGCTGCGTGAAGACTTCCACATAGAGGATATAAGAGCCCTAATCGTTAGGGCCAACCTCATAGGATTTCTTCTCCTCCTCCTATTCGCGGTTTCCGGCCAGATAATCCTCCAGGAGATTTTCCACATAGACCTCAACGCTCTCCGTGTCGCTGGAGGCTTTGTTCTCTTCAAGATAGGTCTTGAGGCCCTTGAGAGCGGTGGAATGATAACCCTCAAGAAGGAGAAAAACATCCTTGCTCTGGCTGCCGTACCTGTGGCTACCCCGTTGATAGCCGGCCCAGCGGCTATAACAACGGCAATAACCCTCACAGCCGAGAAGGGAATCTACCACGCCACCGCTGCTATATTCATTGCTATACTCCTTACAGCCCTCGTGATGTTCCTTACCCTATACGTTATCAAGAACATCAGCAAAACAACGCTCGGTGTCTTCATCAGGATAATCGGTATGTTCACGATGGCCATTGGAGCGCAGATGATGGTTCAGGGCGTGGTGGGGATATACATCATGATGACCGCCCCCTGAGGTTTGTCATTTAAGGGGAATTGGTAGGTAATCTTTTAACCCCCTTCCTACTTTCTCAACCAGAGGGAGGGTTTGAAATGAGAATTGAGAAGGTCAAGGGGACGCGAGATCTTTTGCCAGAGGAGATGGCGAAGAGGAGATGGGTCTTTGAGAGGATAAGAGACGTCTTCGAGCGCTACAACTTTCACGAGATACTCACACCGACTTTCGAATACACCGCCCTCTTTCAGCTGAGGAGCGGTGAGGAGGTTGTGGAGCAGCTCTACGCCTTCGAGGACAAGGGCGGCAGGAACCTCTCACTGAGGCCTGACATGACGTCGAGCGTAGCGCGCTTATTCGTCAACCAGTTCCAGAACGCACCAAAGCCGGTGAAGTGGTACTACATCGCCAACATGTTCAGGTACGAAGAACCCCAGAGCGGCCGCTATAGGGAGTTCTGGCAGGCTGGAGTCGAGCTCATCGGTAGCGACAAGGTCGAGGCCGACGCTGAGGTCATAGCCCTCCTCGTCGAGAGCTACCTTGCGACAGGCCTCAGGGAGTTCACCGTCAACATCGGCGACCGCATTCTGCTCGACGAGTTCGCGAAGATGCTCGGCGTTAGTGATGACGTTGGTTTGATGAGGCTCATCGACAAGAAGGACAAGATGAGCAGGGAAGACTTCATAGGATCTCTGAGAGAGTTCGGTCTAAGCGACGAGGGCATCGAGAAGGTTCTGGCGCTGATAGAGATAAAAGGAAAGCCTGACGAGGTTCTCCCGAAGGCGGAGGAGCTCTTCACGAGCGAGAAGGCGAGGGAGGAAATAAAGCGCCTCTACGAGCTTGTGGAGCTCCTCAAGGCTTACGGCGTCTACGACTTCGTACTCATAGATCTCGGCATAGCCAGGGGCTTCGACTACTACACGAGCGTCGTCTTTGAGGCGATAGCGCCGAACGACCTCGGGATAGGCTCGATAGGTGGCGGCGGCCGCTACGACAACCTCATAGAGGTCTTCGGCGGAAAGCCAACTCCAGCGACGGGCTTTGCCATCGGAATAGAGCGCCTCATACCAATCCTCGAAAGCAAGGGCCTGATTCCAGAACCGAAGCTCAGGCCAGACGTCTACGTGGTTCCAATAGGCAAAGATCTTGAGCTCAGGGCGAAGGCCATCGAAATAGCTCAGAACCTGAGGAAGAAGGGCATCACGGCCGACTACGACCTCATGGGCAGGAAGCTCAAGAAGGCTCTAGACTATGCGGGAAGGCTCGACGTGCCGATAGTTGTCCTCGTTGGAAAGAAGGATCTCGCAGAGGGCAGGGTAACGGTCAGGGACATGGTCACGGGCGAGCAGATAGCCGTTAAAATTGAAAGGGTCTCGGAAGAGCTCTCGCGGCTTCTCAGGGGGTAAACCCTCACTTTCTCTTTACCTCGAATTTATTCGCCGTTCTCTTCATTCTCCACTCTTCGAGCTTTCTGACGAAGGGGCAGCGGGAGCGCCACTTCCAGTAGGCCCTCTTCAGCGACTCCATCATCTTCACCACGAAAATGTTGGTGGAGTGAGTTTAAAGCCTTAGCGGATGCTCCGGAAGTAGCTGATGAGCTCCCCTGCTAGCTCCTCGGAGACTATTTTCATGTGAACCCCATGGTTCCAGTAGATTAACCTTAAGTGTGGGCAAGTGTTAAAACCATAGAGCACCAAGGGTATTGGGATGATGACTCTGGAGCCCCCTGATCGGTGAGGAGGTTTCGCGGGGCTGACCGCAATGATAAAGCACTGGCTGTGTAAAGACCTCTACGAAGAGATATGTAGGCTGGAGCGCTCCCTTCAAGAGCTCGAGGAGCAGATAATAGAGCTCCGAATGCAACTCAACATGAAGGTGGACGAGGCCAACCGTCTGGCTGTAGAGAACGCCAGCCTGAGGCACAAGCTTGAGATGATGGAGCGCCGTGAGGAGCGCCTCAGGGAGTTTCTCAGGAAGATTAAGGTGCCCCTTGTCATAGTGGATGAGGAACAGTTCGAGGACGTTGACGTTGATTTGGAGGCTGATTTGAAGGACTAACAAAAACCTTAATTAGCCTCCCGCTCCTTTTTACTTCAAACTTAAAAAGAGGTGATGCTCATGAGCATGGACATGACCACGAGAATGTTCAAGGAAGAGGGGTGGATGAGGAAGACCTGTAAAGTCTGCGGAAAACCCTTCTGGACGCTCGACCCCGATAGAGAAACCTGCGGAGACCCGCCGTGCGACGAGTATGAGTTCATCGGAAAGCCGGGTATTCCGAAGAAGTACACCCTCGACGAGATGCGCGAAAAGTTCCTGAGCTTCTTCGAGAAGCACGGTCACGGCAGGGTGAAGCGCTATCCCATTCTGCCGAGATGGAGAGACGACGTTCTCCTCGTTGGTGCTTCAATTATGGACTTCCAGCCCTGGGTCATAAGCGGTGAAGCCGATCCTCCAGCCAATCCGCTCACCATCTCACAGCCCTCAATAAGGTTTACGGACATAGACAACGTCGGAATAACCGGCAGGCACTTCACGATATTCGAAATGATGGCTCACCACGCATTCAACTATCCCGGCAAGCCGATATACTGGATGGACGAGACTGTTGAGCTGGCCTTTGAGTTCTTCACCAAGGAGCTCGGCATGAAGGCCGAGGACATAACCTTCAAGGAGAACCCGTGGGCTGGCGGTGGAAACGCCGGACCGGCTTTCGAGGTCCTCTACCGCGGTCTTGAGGTTGCTACCCTCGTGTTCATGCAGTACAAGAAGGCCCCAGAGAACGCGGATCCGAGCCAGGTGGTCGAGATAAAGGGCGACAAGTACGTCCCCATGGAGACGAGAGTAGTTGATACCGGCTACGGCCTCGAGCGCTTAGTCTGGATGAGTCACGGTACTCCTACAGCTTATGACGCTGTCCTCGGTTACGTCGTCGAGCCTCTCAAGAGGATGGCGGGGATAGAGAGGATAGACGAGAGAATCCTGATAGAGAACTCCCGTTTAGCCGGAATGTTCGACATCGAGGATATGGGCGACCTCAAGGCCCTTCGTCAAGAGGTTGCCAAGCGCGTTGGAATAAGCATGGAAGAGCTCGAGAGATCGATAAGGCCCTACGAGCTCATCTACGCCATAGCTGATCACACTAAGGCCCTTACCTTCATGCTGGCGGATGGAGTTATTCCCTCGAACGTCAAGGCCGGCTATTTGGCCAGACTCCTCATAAGGAAGAGCATAAGGCACCTCCGCGAGCTCGGTCTGGAGGTTCCGCTGGCGGAGATAGTCGCGATGCACATAAAGGAGCTCTCCCCGACCTACCCTGAGTTCAAGGAGATGGAGGACGTCATCCTCGACATCATAAACGTCGAGGAGAAGCGCTACTTCGATACCCTCAGGCGCGGAAGCGACCTCGTGAAGAGGGAGATAGAGAAGCTCAAGAAAAAGGGAATAGAGGAGCTCCCGCTGGAGAGGCTCATACTGTTCTACGAAAGCCACGGGCTTACGCCAGAGATAGTCGCCGAGATAGCCGAAAGAGAAGGCATCAAGGTTCACATTCCGGACAACTTCTACACCCTCGTCGCCAAAGAGGCCGAGAAGCAGACTAAGAAAGAGGAGAAGAAGGTCGAGATAGTCGACTTCGAGCTCGTTAAGGACCTCCCGGATACGAGGACGCTCTACTACGAGGACCCCTTCATGAGGGAGTTCGAGGCGAAGGTTCTGAAGGTCATCAACGATTGGGTCATTTTGGACCAGACGGCATTCTACCCGGAGGGCGGTGGACAGCCCTACGATACGGGTGAGCTCAATGGCGTTAAGGTTCTTGATGTCCAGAAGGTCGGCAAGGTAATCCTTCACCGCGTTGAGAGGCCTGAGGAGTTCAAGGAGGGCATGACTGTCCACGGAAAGCTCGACTGGGCTAGGAGGATACAGCACATGCGCCACCACACTGGTACCCACGTTCTCATGGGCGCCCTCGTTAGAGTTCTCGGAAAGCACGTCTGGCAGAGCGGAAGCCAGCTCCACACTGATTGGGCCCGCTTGGACATAGCCCACTACAAGCGCATAACGGAGGAGGAGCTCAGGGAGATAGAGCGCCTCGCCAACAGAGTGGTCATGGAGAACAGGAAGGTCACCTGGGAGTGGCTCCCGAGGACCGAGGCCGAGATGAAGTACGGCTTCAGGCTCTATCAGGGCGGTGTCGTTCCTGGACGGGAAATCAGGGTGCTCAAAATAGAGGACTGGGACGTCCAGGCCTGTGGTGGTACGCACCTACCGAACACCGGCTTGATAGGCCCGATTAAGATACTCCGCACTGAGAGGATACAGGATGGTGTTGAGAGAATAATCTTCGCCGCGGGAGAGGCCGCCGTAAACTGGATGCAGGAGACTGAGAGGATACTCAAGAAGGCCAGTGAGATCTTCCGCGTTCCACCGGAGAAGCTGCCAGAGACTGCGGAGAGGTTCTTCAACGAGTGGAAGGAGGCAAGGAAGGAAGTCGAGAAGCTCAGGAAGGAGCTGGCCAAGCTCCTCGTTTACGAGCTCGAAGGAAAGGCCGAGAAGGTTGGAGAAATTGAGTTCATCGGGGCAGTTGTTGAAGGAACCATCAACGACCTGAGGGAGGCAGCGAACAAGCTCCGCAAAGAAAAGCGCGTCGTGGTTCTGATAAGCAGGGAGGGCCACTTCGTGGTTGCCGTAGGGGATGGCATCGACATCAAAGCTGGAGAGCTGGCGAAGGTGATTACCTCCGTAGCCGGCGGCGGCGGTGGAGGAAAGAAGGAGCTCGCTCAAGGCAAGATAAAGAACGTCCTTAAGGCAGAAGAGGCCATAGCCGAGGTGAAGAAGCGCCTCGGCTGATTTTTCAAACTTTTCTTGGTGGTCAAAATTAAAGTTAAAACCCTCCTCCGTGAGGCGGAAGCACTGTGTTCCGAGAACGGCCTCAGGGCGATAAGGGAATACCGCACTCCCGACGGGAGCAGGATAGATTTGGCAGTTCTCGACGGTGAGAGAAAGCTTGTGGCTATTGAGATGGAGAACTCGTTCAAATGGATACGCCAGAGGGTTCTTTACAACGCGGTCAAGGCCTTCCGTGCAGGCTTTCCCGAGCTGTGGGTTGTGTATCCCTTCAAAACGCCCCCTCTTGGCTGGGTTGAGGATTATGCGCGGGAGCTTGGGGTGGAGCTGAGGGTTTTGGGACCCCAAGAGTTCATAGAAAAGGTGAAAAGCCTCAGAGACCAGTAGGCTCGTCTATGAAGAAAACTTCGACGCCAAATTTTTCACGGAGAATTGGCATGAGAGCCTTAACGCCAAGCGTCTCGGTCTTGTAGTGGCCAGCAACCGCGACGCTTATCCCTAAGTCCATCGCCGTCAAATAGTTGGCGTGTGTAAACTCTCCGAGAACGAATAGGTCGAGGTTTTTCCTCTTTGCTTCCTCCAGTGCAAAGCCGCCGGCTCCTGTTATTGCCCCGACGCGCCTTATCTCCCTCGCCCCGAACTCGTAGGTCTTAACTGTCGTGTCCAGCTTCTCTGCGAGAACCTGTGCCACTTCCTCTATCGGCTTTGGCTCGTCGAACTCGCCAATGTATCCTATTGAAACGCCGCCGTATTCCCCGAGGGGCTCCTTCGGTTCAAGTTCGAGAAGTTTGAGGAGCTGGACGTTGTTTCCGACCTCTGGATGGGCATCTAAAGGCACGTGGGCGACGTAGAGGTTCATGCCAGCATCGAAGAGCGCCTTAAGCCTGTGGTAGGTGATTCCGGTAACATAGTCTATTCCTCCCCACACGATACCATGGTGGACTATCATCATGTCGGCTCTGGCTTTGGCAGCCCTCTCTATCGTCCTGAGCGTCGTGTCGACGGTGAAGGCTATCCTCTCAACTTCCTCCTTTCCCTCCACCTGGAGACCGTTCTTTGACTTGTCCGGGAAGGCGTTAATGTTGAGGTATTCGTTGAGAAATGCGACTATCTCGTCTCGCGCGACCATTTCGACCACCAAACTTAATTCCCGTGAGAGCTTTTAACGTCTCCGTATTCACTAACTGAATATCTCGAGCAACATCTCCGACCAGCTAACCTTTTAAAAGGCCTGCCCAACTCGCTCCGAGAGGTGTTGGTATGGGTGAGAATGACAACTTCAGGCGAGCGGTTGAAGAGATAGCGAGGGCAGTTTTGGCGGGCGAGATTAAAGATAGAAACGAGCTGAACAGGTATAAGATAATCGTCTCGCGGAAGTATCATCTGAGCAAGATTCCCGGTAATTCTGATATTCTCAAAGCCATCCCCGAGGGGGAGCGCGACCGCTTCCGGGAGCTCCTCAAGAGGAAGCCGACCAGGACGATAAGCGGAGTTGCCATAGTTGCCATGATGACCAAGCCCTTCCCCTGCCCCCATGGGCGCTGCATCTACTGCCCGGGCGGTCCGAGCGTCGGCTCGCCGCAGAGCTACACCGGAAAAGAACCTTCCGCCCTGAGGGCCGTCCAGAGCGCTTATCACCCATATATCATCATGATGCGCAGGCTAAAGCAGCTCACTGACATAGGTCACGATGTGGACAAGGTCGAGGTCATAATCCAGGGCGGGACTTTTCCTGCGGTTGATCTGGATTACCAGGAGTGGTTCATCAAGTGCGCCTTCAAGGCCATGAACGACTTCCCGCACTTCAGGGACGTAGAAAACCTCGAGGAGAAGCTCGTCCGCCTGATAGTCCACGGCGACGAGTCCGTCCTTGATGAGGATCCGAAGTTTAAGGAGGCCTGGGAGAAGACCCACAGAAAGCCCTATTACTATCTCGAAGACGAGCAGAGGAAGAACGAGAAGGCTAAAGTGAGGATGGTCGGATTAACGATAGAGACGAGGCCCGACTGGGCCTTTGAGAGGCAGATTGACAGGATGCTCAAGCTGGGAACGACGCGCGTTGAGCTCGGTGTTCAAACCATTTTCAACTTCATCCACGAGAGGACCAAGCGCGGCCACGGTGTTGAGGAGATAGTTAAGGCTACCCAGCTCCTCCGCGACGCTGGGTTGAAGATAAACTACCACATAATGCCCGGTCTGCCTGGGAGCAACTTCGAGAGGGATTTGTACACCTTCAGAGCAATATTCGAGGATGCTCGCTTCAGGCCTGACATGCTGAAGATATACCCGACGCTCGTTACCGCTGATGCTCCTCTCTACTTCTGGTGGAAGGAGGAGAAATACAGGCCATACCGCACGGAGGAGGCGGTTGAACTATTGGTTGAGGCATACAAGCTCTTCCCCAAGTGGGTTCGCGTTATGCGCATACAGCGCGACATCCCGGCGAAGCTCATCGTCGACGGCGTCAAGCACTCCAACCTTGGACAGCTCGTCTTCAACGAGCTGATTAAGAGAGGAATTCGCCCGAGGGAGATTCGCTTTAGGGAAGTCGGCCATATGATGCAGAAGTTCGGAATAGAGCCTGAAATAGAGCACATCGAGCTCTTAAGAGAGGACTACGACGCAGCCGGCGGGAAGGAGATATTCCTCAGCTTCGAGGACACGAAGAATGACATCCTCATAGGCTTCCTCCGCCTGAGGATTCCGAGCGAAAAAGCCCATCGGAAGGAGATAAACTGCTGTCCTTCAGCCATTGTCAGGGAGCTCCATGTCTACGGCCCTCTAGTGCCAATAGGTGGGAAGCCGAAGTACGAGTGGCAGCATCGCGGCTATGGAAGGGAACTTTTAGCGGAGGCCGAGAGGATAGCCCGCGAGGAGTTTGAGGTTAAGAAGATGCTCATCATAAGCGGCGTCGGCGTGAGGGAGTATTACCGTAAGTTTGGCTATCGCAAGAACGGTCCGTATGTTGCCAAGAGGCTCGACAGGGGTTATGCAAACTTTGAAAAGAGTGGGAAATTTGATGCCCACTTAAACACATGAGAGGGGCCTCAAGTAGGGGCCCCTTCTCCAGTGAATTTCGCCGCCTTTCTCATCACCTCCGCTGACACTTAGCAGTAAATCTTAAGTACTTCTTACTCCTTAGAATTAGTTAGGTGATTCCGAGTGAAAGAGGAATCCAAGAAGGGTCTCTCCTATGAGACTTCATTCAGAATCAAGGTTCTTTTCCTTGTCTTCGTAGTAGGTGTGGTCGTCCTTTTCGCGGTTATTTATCCTATCCTCTCTCATAACCCAAACCCCTTCGATGTTGCGGCTCCCAAGGGCCAGATAGTCCTCGCTCAGAACTTCACTATGGGTTCCATCAACTACACCAACGCCGTGCCTATAACTTCTCAGAACAACCTTCTCGTCCTGAAGGGCAATGACAACATGGGTGATGGCTTGACAATAAGCGTAACAAGCCCAGGGTGGTGCCTCGATCTCTGGGTGTGGGGCGGTTCGAACAACGGCTGGCAGTTGAAGTACAACTGCTCCAATGAAATCCAAATGAGCCAGTACGCCTTTAGGAGGGTGCCCACCCATGAGGCCAAGGAGATACTCTACTGGTACCTCGAGCCTGGCTATGTGCTGGTTCTCCACAAAACTGAACCCGTTCAGAACTACGAACTCGTGAACCTGACCGTTACCTACGGAGGAATTACGGGAGAAGGCTCCCTGAAAGTAGCGATAAAGAAATCCTGACCTTTTTATTATTCAAAATCTTAGTAAGTCCAAGAGGTGATGGTATGAGAATCTCCTATGAGACTGAGTCAGCCCTTAAGATTCTTGTCGTCGTCGCAATCATTGCGATAGTAGTTCTCTACTACCTCCTCGTGCCGATAATCACTCACAAGCTCGTTCCCTACGGTGTTGCGGCTCCCAAGGGCCAGATAATTCTGCTGGAGAACATAACCCTCGGAAATTACACTTGGAGCAACGCAGTTGACCTTCAGAAGCACCTCATTCTGAAGGGAAGCGAGGATTATGGAAACTCCGTGGTGCTGAATCTCCAGAATCCTGACTGGTGCCTCGACGTCCTCTTCTGGGATGGACAGAAATACGTGAGGAGCGAGGAGTGCGTTAGGAAGTTGGTCATACCAAAGTATCTGTTCATGATAAGCAGTGCCTTCTACTGGTACGTGGAGAGCGGCTACCATTTGATTGCATACAAAAGGGATTCGGCCCCGGATAATTATGAGCTGGTCAACTTCACGGTGACCTACGGAGAAAAAACCGATTGGGGAGCGTTCAAAGTAGCCTACCCTAAGGAAAGCTAACGGAACTCTTTTAAGACTTCTCTTTAACGTTTTTTTATGAGGTTCAAGCCGAAATCTTTTCGAGAAGACGTCCACTTCAAGTGCAAGTTCTGCCTTGACTGCTGTAGGGGAAGGTTCATCTATTTAACTTTAAAGGATATTAGAGAAATAGTGAAGGCCGGCCACGATCCACAGGACTCCGTAATGCTGACCCTTGACGGCGGGAAGGTTCGCTTTGTCATGGCCTACCGTAAGTGGGATCTCGGCTGCGTCTTCCACGACCCGGAAACAGGCAAGTGCAGGATCCATGACCGGAACCCGATAATATGCCGCATCTACCCATTCATGGTCTCCAGAAAGCCCCTGGGAGTTGAGGGGGAGGAGCCCTTCGAGTATAAAGGGGAGAAACTGTGGCTCTACTACGACGAGTCCTGCCCAGGAATAAACCCGGAGGATCCTGAGACGGTCATAACCCCAGAGGAGATAGCTGAGCTCGGCCTTGAGTTTGAGCGCGAATTAGAGAAGACGGATATGGACGGTTTTCTCAAACTACTTGAGGAACTCGACTGAGAAGATTAACCCTTATAAACGGCTTCCCCAACTCATGACCGATGTCGATGAATGAACTCCGCTATAGACGGGCCTCCGCGTGGGAGTACGACCTCATCCTTCGCGAGGCAGAGAAGTACGGTGAGCTTAGTCACCATACTTTTGCGGTCGTTGAGGGCAGGTTTAGAGACGTCTATGCTGTGAACGAGCGCGTTTGGGGAGAACTTGAAAACCTGAAAGTTAAGCCCTATGCCTACGGAACCTTCGTCGGCACGATTAAGGTGGACAAAAACCTTGTCGAGAAGTTCTATCCAAACGTCGAGTTCTTCTACTTTGTGGATGTTAAGAAAAACTACGCAATCCTAAGCCCCAGGGCGGGCTTCCTCTTCACAACGGGAAAAGACGTCCCCAGGAGCGGCGTCAGGAAGTACGACTGGCAGGGAACGAAGAAGCTCGTGGTATATGACGAAAATGGCATCATACTCGGTATAGGACGTATAAATCCCGAAAGCAGAAACAAGTTCATCCTAAATGTTACTGACATAGGGGAGTTCATCAGGAGGAGGCGCTGATATTCAGCTTTCTTTGACTGGCCCTGGTGAATACTCGGGTTGTCTTCTGTAACTATTTGGAGATTGTCCTTAAGGGTTCTGACTCCGACGTAACGCTTTTAAACTGAAATGTTAAATTAACTGCTGGTAACTAAAACTTCCGGGGGTGATGCCCGATGATGAAGAGGGTAAAGACGGGCATCCCGGGTATGGACGGGGTTCTTCACGGGGGAATCCCGGAGAGAAACGTGGTTTTGCTGAGCGGTGGGCCCGGAACGGGAAAGTCCATCTTCAGCCAGCAGTTTCTCTGGAACGGCCTCCAGAACGGCGAGCCTGGAATATACGTGGCTTTAGAAGAACATCCTGTTCAGGTTAGGCAGAACATGGCCAACTTCGGCTGGGACGTCAGGAAGTACGAGGAGGAAGGCCTTTTTGCCATGATTGACGCATTCACAGCCGGAATCGGCAAGAGCAAGGAGTATGAGAAATACATCGTCCACGACCTTACCGACATCCGCGAGTTTATAGACGTCCTTAGAACGGCCATCAAGGACATCGGTGCCAAGAGGGTCATTATAGACTCGGTTACAACCCTCTACATCAACAAGCCGGCTGTCGCGAGGAGTGTAGTCATGCAGCTCAAGAGGGTTTTGGCCGGTCTCGGGGTTACGAGTATCCTTGTGAGCCAGATAAGCGTCGGCGAGCGTGGCTTCGGTGGACCGGGAGTTGAGCACGGCGTTGACGGAATAATAAGGCTCGATTTGGACGAAATCGACGGCGAGCTCAAGCGCTCGCTGATAGTGTGGAAGATGCGCGGGACGAGCCACTCCATGAGGAGGCACCCCTTCGAGATAACTGACAAGGGAATAGTCGTCCACCCAGACAAAGTTCTCAAGAGGGGGACTGTCGTCGAGCTCGAGTGAAAGCTGGGGGAGGTGGTGGCGATGGAGGTTCCGCTGAACCCCCTTGGAAGGGAAGAAATACACAGGCTCGAAAGCATCTTGCTCTTCGCAACCCTCTTCAGGCCAGAGGTTATTGAGCTCATAAAGGATCCGGCAGAGAGGCTCACCTGGGTTGACAGTCTGGCAGTCGCTGCTGGAGCGATAGCCAGGGAGAAGGCCGGTATGACGGTGAGGGAGATAGCGGATGAACTTGGAAGAACCGAGGCTACTATAAGGAAGCATCTCAAGGGCGAGACTAAGGCCGGCCAGCTCGTCAGGGAGACCTACGAGCTCATAAAGGCTGGAAAGCTTGATGAGCTCGTCAGGAACGTCGAGGTTTTAGCTAAAGGCGGCCAGCTGGTAGCGCTCGAGGAGTACGAGAAGCTCAAGAGGAGCCTGGCTGAGCTTAAGGCCCAGCTTGATGAGCTCAGAAAGGAAAACGAAGAACTCAAAGGCAAGCTTGAGAAGGCCAGAGAGACGATAGCAGCTATTGAGCAGAAACTTGGGGAGATAAAGAACCTGCTCTGACGTTTTAAAAGTGGGGGAGGGAAAGGGACCTCTTAGCCCTGTCCGTTCCCGTTCTTTCTTTCGAGCTTCTCTTCCCAGGTCAGTATCATGTGGGTGAAGGTTCCGTCGTCCTCCTCAATACCGCGCTTTATCTCGGAAACGTGGGCGTACTGGGCCTTTATCTTGTCGAGGATGTAATCAACGGCCTTTTCTGGGTCTGCTGTGGTGCCGCAGGTGTAAACGTCCAGGGCCGCGTAGCCCTTCTCCGGCCAGGTGTGTATCGAGATGTGGGATTCAGCCACTATGACTACACCACTCACACCGGTTGGTGAGAACTTGAAGAAATAGCTTGCTTTGACCTCCATTTTGCCTACCTTGGCCGCCTCTAGGAATATTTCCCTTATCTTGTCAGCGTTACCAAGGATTTCTGGATCGCAGCCAGCAGCCTCAACCACATAGTGAAACCCTATCGTCTCCATGGCCTCTCACCTAAGTGAGGGGTTTGGCCTTCCCTTTTTAAAGTTAAGCCTCGCATTATCCGATGAACACTGGCCATCTTTAATCATTGAACCACTAATTTTAAAACTCGTCCAGACCAACTAACGACAAGTTTTGCAAAAACTCAAGAAGGGGTGAAGGTATGTCGAAACCTAAAACCAAGGGCGAGCCCGATGCCTGGGAAGCCGTTCGAATGAAAAAACAGAAGAAACTGAGTGTTCTCGCCAGGATGGATTATAAGAAAATGATTACCTACCCTCTGGCGGTCTTTATAGTTGCTCTGATTCTCCTCGCGGTTCACTTTCCGCACCTTGGAATAGACCTCCAGGGAGGTGTGGTTGTCACCGCTTACGGTGTCGATGCCAACCCGGATGAACTCGCCAAATACATCAGCGACCAGATTGGCGTTGATGTGAGAGTTGAGAGCTTCAGCGGTGTGGACACCAAGGGTGTGAGGGTTTACGCGCCCACTGGAACAGACCCGCTTGAGATAATCAAGGTCATGAAGACCAGGTATCCTGACGCGGAGTATACTCACAGCGAGGTGCAGCCGACCTTCGGTGAGATTTCTCAGCAGCAGGGTATCAGGGCTCTTATACTGGCGTTCATCGGAATGGCCGTGGTCGTGTTCCTCTTCTTCAGGAACTTAGTCCCGTCGCTCACCATAATGTTCTCTGCCCTTTCGGATATGGTGATAGCCGTCGCAGTAATGGGGATCTTCGGCATCCAGCTAACAACCGCAACCATAGCGGCCCTGCTGATGCTCATTGGTTACACCGTGGACAGCAACATCCTTCTGACCACGAGGCTCCTGAAGCGTAAGGAGGACACCATCGAGGATGCCTACCTCTCGGCGGTTTCGACTGGATTCACCATGAGCACCACCACTCTCGGTGCCCTCTTTGTGCTCTGGCTCGTCTCGACCTCTCAGACTATAGACAACATCGCAGTGGTGCTCATCTTCGGTCTCCTCGCGGACTTCATGAACACCTGGCTGCTCAATGCCGGGGTGCTGAAGTGGTACTTGGCCAGAGGCTCTATCAGGGGTGGTAAGGCATGAAAAGGAGAACTAAAAAGCTCCTCCTGAACTGGAGGATCATCCTTCTCACCGTGTTCCTCATAGGCTCGGTTGTGACCCTTGCTGTTAGGCCGCTCACCTTTGGAATAGATATAAGCGGCGGTGTTGCGCTTGTCGCTCAGACTGAGCACCCCGTTGATGCCGACACGATGCAGCTCGTTGTTGATTCGCTCCAGAAGAGGCTCAACACCCTGGGATTGAGGGACATAACTGTTGAGGCCCAGGGGGACCAGATAGTGCTCGTCAAGGTCGCCAACGTCACCACTGCTGAAGAAGCCGACGCCATTAAAAACGTCATTGAAAGCCAGGGTGTATTCTACATGGAGTTCGATGGGGTAATCTTTGGAACGGGTCAGGACGTTGAGTACGTCGGCATCTACCAGATAAAGCCCGACAACACATGGAGCGTCCCCTTCAGGATATCCAAGAGTGCCGCCGAGAAGTTCGCCGAGCTGGCGAAGGGCAAGACGGGATGGCCGGTCGACATGTTCCTTGATCCACCCGTCAACTCACTTCTCGTAGTTCCTGACAGTGTATATAAGCTCATGAACAGCTCGGAGTTCAACGCCCAGGCTCCTGAAGCCCCGACACTGCTTCAGAGGATAACCAAGGCCTTTAACATAACCGTCGTTGCTTATGCCAATCAGACCGCCGATGAGCTGGCAGAAATGGCCGAGGGCAAGGAGAAGATAGTCCTCGTTGACCTCAACCAGGGCCTCCAGAGTGAGCTCGAGAACATGAACGTTACCGTCAGACTCGTCCAGAGGGGTCCAGGCGAGAGCGACCACGCGCTCATCATTAGAACCCTTGGTCTCTACGGCCCGTACTCTGTGGGCGAGGGCCTCGCCACCGGCCAGCCGCAGCAGGATGTTCAGATAACTGGAACCGCCCCGGACAGGCTCACCGCTGAGCAGGAAGCCAAGCAGATTTACACCGTCCTCAAGAGCGGTTCGCTTCCAGTCAAGCTCAACGTCGTTGGAATGGAATTTATCTCCCCCAGACTCGGTGAGAACTTCAAGTACCAGGCCCTGCTCGCCGGTATCGGAGCGCTTATAGCGGTCTTTGCCATAGTCTACTTCCACTACAGGAACTGGAAGATAGCCATACCAGTTGCCTCAACCAGCTTCTTCGAGGCAATAATCATCCTTGGATTCGCCGCACTCATCCAGTGGAACCTCGACCTGCCGAGCATAGCGGGTATCATAGCCGCCATCGGTACGGGCGTTGACCAGCAGATAGTAATAACCGACGAACTCCTCGGTGGGGCTAAGGAGACTAGGATAACCAGGCGCTCGGGCGTTCTCAAGAGGATGGGAAGGGCGTTCTTCGTTATCTTCGCCTCGGCAGCGACGACGATAGTGGCCATGAGCTTCCTGCTCATATACTTCGTCGGAACCCTCAAGGGCTTCGCCTTCACGACAATACTGGGCGTGGTCATAGGAATCCTCGTTACGAGGCCTGCCTATGCTGAAATAGCCAAGTACCTGCTCGGTGAGGACTGATGTTCGTCGTGATAATGGGCGCCGGAAGGGTTGGCTATCTCGTTGCCAAGATGCTCGAGGAAGAGGGCCACGACGTGACCATAATCGAGATGGACAAGGAGAGGGCCAAGGAGCTCTCCCTCCTTATCAACGGTCTCGTCATTGAGGGCGATGCCACCGACCCGAAGACGCTCGAGGAGGCAAACATAAAGCAGGCGGATGCATTCGCGGCTTTAACCGGCAAGGACGACGCCAACCTGCTGGCGTGCATACTGGCAAAGCACCTCAACCCGAAGATAAAGACCTCGCTCAGGATAGGCAACCCGAAGAACAGGCGCATCTTCGAAGAGGTAGGGGACCTCCGGAGGTACTTTGACTTCGTCATCTCGCCGGAGGAGATAGCGGCGGAGTACATCAGCAGGAACATCGTTACGCCGGGCTTTGACCGTGTCCTATTCCCCAAGGAGGGTGCTGAGATCGTGCGCTTCACTATAGACAAGGACAGTGAGATAGCAGGAAAGCTCGTTAAGGATCTCAGGATACCAAAAGACGCTCTCATAATAGCCGTCTACGACGAAAAAGGCAACCTGCTGATACCATCCGGCGACACGAAGCTGCCAGAGAAGGGTCAGGTAATTGTCTTTGCCAAGAACAACGTTCTCGACGATGTCAAAGAACTCCTCGAGAAGAAGAAGTCTGAGGAGACGCAGGAGTAAGTTTGCTCCTTCCTTTTCTTTCACCATAAACTATTTAAACCAATTAGGGAAGCCAAAGGTGGCGTAGAGGGAACCTGTTTTCAGGGTCATTGGGGGGCTCATCATGGAGGATGTCATCAAAGAGATTGTCGATGCCGAGAAGCAGGCTGAGAAAAGGATTGAAAAGGCAAAGGAAGACGCTAAGGCCATAGTCCTCAAAGCCAAGGAAGATGCGAAGCTCATAGAGAAGGAGATAATCGAGGAAGCTGAGGAAAAGGCCAAGGCTCTCGTTGAGAAGGCCCGCCTGGAGGGCGAGGAGGAGGCGAAGAAAATCCTTGAGGAGGGCGAGAAGGAAGTCGAAGAGCTCAAGATTAAGGCCACCAACAACTTCGAGAAGGCCATATCTGCCGGCATAGAGCTCGTAAGAGGGGGCTGAGATGTTCAGGCCAGAAGAGATGGTTAAAATCGAGGTAATGACCCTCAACAGGTACAAGGATTCTCTCTTGACTTATCTCCACGAGCAGGGTGTCGTGGAGATCAGGGAGATAGACGTTAAAATCGCCCAGAAGGATTCTCCCAACGAGTTCCACAGAAAGGCGGCCTCATACAGCATAACCATCTCAAGACTCGTTGATTTCCTCAAGGCTTACAGAAAGACCAAGGGCGGCGGCATAAAGGAGTTCATCTTTCCCCCCGAGAGGGAGAAGAAGACCTACAAATATGGGGGAATCGAGAAGCTCATAAAGGACGTTGAGAGCTTTCTTGAGGTTGTTGAACCAGAGATAAAGGCCGTTGAGGGTAAAATAACCGCGACCCAGACGGAAATTGAGAGGATAAAGACCGACATCTCAATTCTTGAGCTCCTCTCCGCGCTCAACCTTGATGTCTCCTATCTCAGGTCCACCGACATGGTCGAGATAGTGGTCGGAACCATCGATAGAAACAAGTTCCCGCCCCTCATCGAGGAGGTCAAAAAGGCCACCGAGGGGAGAGTGGCTTTTGTTTCCAAGGAGTTCAAAGATAAAGTTCTGGTGGTTTTCGCATTCATCAAGAGGGACTACGAGAAGGCCAATCCGATACTGGCAAAGTACTCTCTCGAGAGGCTGGAAGTCCCAGAGGGTGAGGGGACTCCGAGGGAGCTTATAAAAGTCTATGAGGAGAAGCTCAGGATCAAGGAGAAGGAGCTTGAAAGCGCGAAGAAGGACGCCGAGATGCTCGCCGAGAAGTACTACGACGACGTGGTTTTCTACCAGGAGCTGATGGAGAACGAGAGGGACAAGGCCACAGTCCTGCCGATGCTCGCGAGGACAAACATGACCTTTGCCATGACGGGCTGGCTCCCGAGGAGTGAGGTTCCGAATGTTCTTGAGGGAATCAAGAGGATAACTGAGGGAAAGGCCTACATCAACATCAAGGAGCCGAGCAAGGAGGAGCTCGATGACATCCCGATCAAGCTCAAGAACCCGAGCTTCTTCAGGCCCTTTGAGATGCTCACCGAGATGTACGGTGTCCCGAAGTACAATGAGATAGACCCAACGCCGATAATAACCTTCACCTACTCGTTCTTCTTCGGCTTCATGCTCACGGACTTCATGTACGGCCTCATAATAGCCATAGTCGCTGCACTGCTCGTCAAGGGTCACAAGAAGTTCAACGACGGCACCTACAAGTTCGCCTACACCTTGCTCATCAGCGCCGCTTTCACCATGATTATGGGCGTCCTCTTCGGCAGCTACTTCGGCAACGCCCTCGATTTGGCCGGCTTCAACGTCTGGCGCAAGTGGGACAGCATGACAGACGCGCTGGTAGTCCTCCAGATGGCATTGGCCATAGGCCTCGCCCACCTATTCACCGGCTATACTGTAGGCTTCATAGTCAAGATGAAGAACGGCGAAGTCAAAGACGCAATCTTCGACCAGCTCTCCTGGATGCTCATAATACTCGGCGTCTCGCTCCTTGGCCTGGGAGCCATGGGTCAGCCAGGCTTCACCATGCCTGGAAAGGCTCTCTTCGGGGCTGGCCTAGTGCTCTTCATCCTCAGCGAGTTCAGGAACGGTGCACTGGCGATACTGCTGACGATATCGGACTTCTTCGGCTTCGTCGGCAGCTGGCTCAGCTACGCCCGTCTGATGGCACTGGCTTTGGCAACCGCTGGAATAGCCATGGTCATCAACATCCTTGTCCAGATGGTCTGGGGCATAAGCATCGGCCCCGTTCCAATAGGCATAGTCATTGGCCTCATACTGTTTGTCGGCGGCCAGCTGTTTTCGGTCGCCATCAACGCCCTCGGAGCGTTCGTCCACTCGCTCCGTCTGCAGTACGTTGAATTTTTCGGAACCTTTTACTCTGGCGAAGGTAAGCGCTTCGAGCCCTTCAGGGCAAAAAGGGAGGTCTCAAAGTTAGAGTTTGAAGCTTAAGGAGGTGTTTGAGAAATGGACCCGATAGTTTACGTATCCCTTGGAGCGGCCCTTGCGGCCGGTATAGCTGGAGCAGCTTCGGCCTTTGGTGTCGGTATAGCAGGTGCAGCGGCTGCTGGAGTCGTTGCCGAGGATGAGAAGAACTTCAAGAACGCCCTCATCCTTGAGGGTCTGCCAATGACCCAGAGCATTTACGGACTCATTACGCTGTTCCTCATCCTGATGGTCTCGGGAATCCTCGGCGGCGGCTTCAAGTTCACCGACCCCAACAACGTGGACAACATCGTCAAGAGCGCCATACTCCTCGGTGCCGGCCTTACCGTCGGCCTCACCGGTCTCTCAGCCATACCGCAGGGTATCATCGCGAGCGCGAGCATCGGCGCCGTTGCTAAGAACCCGAAGACCTTCACCCAGGGCATCATATTCTCGGCTATGGCCGAGACCATGGCAATCTTCGGTCTCGTTGGTGCCCTGATAATGATAGTTACTGGAGTTGGCTTCTGAGCCCTCCAAACTTTCTTTATATATAGCCCGACGGAGGAAGGAAGATGAATGGAGCAGAGCTGATAATTCAGGAGATAAACAGGGAAGCGGAGCAGAAGATACAGTACATACTCAGCGAGGCCCAGAAGGAGGCGGAGAAGATTAAGGAGGAGGCCCGCAAGAGGGCCGAGGCCAGGGCAGAGTGGATACTCAGGAAGGCCCACACTCAGGCCGAGATAGAGAAGCAGAGGATCATAGCCAACGCCAAGCTTGAGGTCAGGAAGAAGAGGCTCGCCGTTCAGGAGGCGCTCATCCAGGAGGTCATTGCAGCCCTGCGCGAGAGGCTGGCTGAACTACCCGACGAGGAGTACTTCCCGATGCTTGTAGATTTGACGGCCCAGGCCATCGAGGAGCTCGGAAGCGAGAGCGTTGTCATTAAGTCCAACGAGAGAACCCTTGAGCTGCTCCGCGGAAGGTTCGAGGAGTTCAAAAAGGCCCTCGAGGAGAAGTTCGGGAAGAATGTTGAGATAACCCTCGATGAGCCAATAAGCACCATAGGCGGCGTCATCGTCGAAACCATAGATAAGAGCGTTAGGGTGGACAACCGTTTTGAGGCAAGGATAGAGAGGTTTGAGAGTGACTTGAGGGCAGAGATTGCCAAGGCTCTCTTCGGGTGAGGCGAATGGAAGCAGGGGCGGTAACTGGAATCCTCAACACAACATTGGCGGTGGTCTTCGTTTGGGTGGGATACAAGACGTCCAAGATAATCTGGAAGTACACCCCCTACTCCTACCCTAACGCGAGGATAAAGGCAATGGAAGCCAAGCTCCTGACCGAGCAGAGGTTCAACGAGCTGGCGGAGAGCAGAACCCTTAACAACTTCGTGGTCAGCTTGGAGGACACTGATTATAAGGGCTACCTCGCGGGTGTTTCAAGCTACACCGTGGAGGAGATAGAGAGGGCCCTGGATAGGGCCTTGGCCGGAACCTACGAGCTCATGGTTAAGATTCTCCCGAAGAGGGTCAGCCCCTTCTTCAGGCTCCTGCTCGAGGAGTGGGACGTCAGGAACGTAACCAGCATCATCAAGGCCAAGAAGGTCGGCGAACCCGCGAGCGACTACGTTAGCGAGATTGGAACCATGGTCCCCAAGGTCAAGGCCATGGCTGAGGCAAAGACGCTCGAGGAGATACTCGTCATCCTTGAAGACACTCCCTACGAAGAGCCATACCAGAAGCTTCTGTTGGGGGAGATGAGCCTTAAGGAGTTCGAGACCGAACTTTACAAGATGTACTACGCCAAGCTCCTTGAATACGCGCTCTCCAGGAAGGACGACGAGAGGGTAATCCTCGAAGAGTTCGTGAGGCTCAAGATAGACAAGACCAACATAATGACCGTCATGAGGGCTAAAGCGGCAAAGATGAGCGCCGAGGAGATAAGGCCTCTCCTCATACCTGGAGGAAGGCTCGGCAGGAGCCTTGAGGCCATACTCCACGTGGACGACTTGAGCATGGCTTTGGCCGAGCTCGACTCCACGAGCTACGGCAAGGTCATCAGGGACGTCAGGGATGAGGTTGAGAAAGACTTGAGCGTCCTCGAGAGGACACTGGAGAGGCACATCAGGGAAAGGATGAACGAGCTGACCAGGTTCTACCCGCTCAGCGTGGCAACGCCGCTCAGCTACATACTGCAGAAGGAGAGCGAGGTCAAGAAGCTCAGGGCGATAGCCAAGCTCATCGACGATGGCCTCAGGCCAGAGATGATAAAGGAGATAGTGGGTGATGTCGCATGAAGATAGCCGTCCTCGGCGACAGGGACACGGCCCTTGGCTTCAAGCTCGCCGGGGCCCATGAGGTTTATTCCTTCGAGGACACGCCCCTCGAAATGGAGAGGCTCAGGAACAAGCTCAACGAGCTCATCGAAAGGGGCGATGTTGGAATAATCCTGATAACGGAGAGATTCGCCCAGAAGGTTGAGCTTTCAGAGGTTACGTTTCCGATCATCCTTCAGGTGCCTGACAAGTCGGGTTCGAGGTTTGGTGAAGAGCAGATTAAGGAGATAGTTAGAAGGGCGATAGGTGTTGAGTTGAAGAGGTGAAGAAAATGGGAAGGATAGTTAGGGTTACCGGTCCACTTGTCGTCGCCGACGGAATGAAGGGCTCAAAGATGTACGAGGTCGTCAGGGTAGGCGAAATGGGACTCATCGGAGAAATCATCCGCCTCGAGGGCGACAAGGCCGTCATACAGGTCTACGAGGAAACGGCCGGTGTAAGGCCGGGCGAGCCGGTCACGGGAACCGGTGCATCGCTCAGCGTCGAGCTCGGTCCGGGTCTGCTCACCGCGATGTACGACGGTATTCAGAGGCCGCTTGAGGTTCTCAGGGAGCTCAGCGGCGACTTCATAGCGAGAGGTCTCACCGCTCCTGCCCTGCCGAGGGACAAGAAGTGGCACTTCACTCCAAGGGTCAAGGTCGGCGACAAGGTCGTCGGTGGCGATATCCTCGGTGTTGTTCCAGAGACCAGCATCATCGAGCACAGGATTCTCGTTCCTCCGTGGGTCGAGGGCGAGATAGTGGAGATTGCAGAGGAGGGCGACTACACGGTTGAAGAGGTCATAGCCAAGGTCAAGAAGCCAAACGGCGAGATAGAGGAGCTCAAGATGTACCACCGCTGGCCGGTTCGTGTCAAGAGGCCCTACAAGAGGAAGCTCCCGCCCGAGGTTCCGCTCATCACTGGACAGAGGACGATAGATACCTTCTTCTCCCAGGCCAAGGGTGGAACCGCAGCCATTCCTGGACCGTTCGGTTCAGGAAAGACCGTTACCCAGCACCAGCTCGCCAAGTGGAGTGACGCCCAGGTCGTCGTTTACATAGGTTGCGGTGAGCGCGGAAACGAGATGACCGATGTTCTCGAGGAGTTCCCCAAGCTCAAGGACCCGAAGACCGGAAAGCCGCTCATGGAGAGAACCGTCCTCATAGCCAACACCTCGAACATGCCCGTCGCTGCGCGTGAGGCCTCCATCTACACCGGAATCACCATAGCCGAGTACTTCAGAGACATGGGCTACGACGTCGCTCTGATGGCCGACTCGACGAGCAGGTGGGCTGAGGCGCTCCGTGAGATTTCCGGAAGGCTTGAGGAGATGCCCGGTGAGGAAGGCTACCCGGCCTACCTCGCGAGCAGGATAGCTGAATTCTACGAGCGTGCCGGTCGTGTGATTACCCTCGGAAGCGACGAGAGGATTGGAAGCGTTTCCGTCATCGGTGCAGTCTCACCGCCGGGTGGAGACTTCAGCGAGCCCGTCGTTCAGAACACCCTCCGTGTCGTCAAGGTCTTCTGGGCCCTCGATGCTGACCTGGCTAGGAGGAGGCACTTCCCGGCTATAAACTGGCTCAGGAGCTACTCCCTTTACATAGACTCCATCCAGGGATGGTGGCACGAGAACGTTGACCCAGAGTGGAGGAAGATGCGCGATAAGGCCATGGAGCTCCTCCAGAAGGAGGCCGAGCTCCAGGAGATAGTCAGAATCGTCGGTCCAGACGCTTTGCCCGACAGGGAGAAGGCCGTCCTCATAGTCACCAGAATGCTCCGTGAGGACTACCTCCAGCAGGATGCCTTCGACGAGGTCGACACCTACTGTCCGCCCAAGAAGCAGGTCACCATGATGAGGGTTATCCTCAACTTCTACGAGAAGACCATGGAGGCCGTTGACAGGGGCGTTCCAGTTGACGAGATAGCCAAGCTCCCCGTCAGGGAGAAGATCGGCCGTATGAAGTTCGAGCCCGAGATAGAGAAGGTCGCTGCGCTCATAGATGAAACCAACCAGCAGTTTGAGGAGCTCTTTAAGAAGTACGGAGCGTGATGCTGATGCCTGGAATGGAGTACTCCACCGTTAGCAAGATTTACGGCCCGCTGATGATAGTCCAGGGCATCAAGGGAGTCGCCTACGGTGAGGTCGTTGAGATAGAGACGGAAAGCGGCGAGAAGAGGAAGGGTCAGGTCCTTGAGGCAAGGCAGGACATGGCCATCGTCCAGGTCTTCGAGGGAACCCGTGACTTGGACATTAAAACCACCCGCGTCCGCTTCACTGGCGAAACGCTCAAGGTTCCCGTTTCCATGGACATGCTCGGCAGGATATTCAACGGTATCGGTAAGCCCATAGATGGAGGCCCAGAAATCATCCCCGAGGACAGGCGCGACGTCCACGGCGCTCCCCTTAACCCGGTCGCTAGAGCTTACCCGAGGGACTTCATCCAGACCGGTGTTTCGGCCATTGATGGAATGAACACCCTCGTTAGGGGTCAGAAGCTCCCAATCTTCAGCGGTAGCGGTCTGCCCCACAACATGCTGGCTGCGCAGATAGCCAGGCAGGCGAAGGTCCTCGGTGAGGAGGAGCAGTTCGCCGTCGTCTTTGCCGCCATGGGTATCACCTACGAAGAAGCCAACTTCTTCAAGAAGAGCTTTGAAGAGACTGGAGCCATTGAGAGGGCCGTCCTCTTCCTCAACCTTGCCGACGACCCGGCAATCGAGAGAATCATCACCCCGCGTATGGCTCTGACAGTAGCTGAATATCTCGCCTTCGAGTACGACATGCAGGTCCTCGTCATCCTCACGGACATGACCAACTACGCCGAGGCCCTGCGTGAGATCAGCGCCGCCCGTGAGGAGGTCCCAGGAAGGCGTGGCTACCCAGGTTACATGTACACCGACCTTGCTACCATCTACGAGCGTGCTGGAAGGGTCAGGGGCAGGAAGGGAAGCATAACCCAGATGCCCATCCTCACCATGCCCGACGACGACATCACCCACCCGATTCCAGACCTCACTGGATACATCACCGAGGGCCAGATAGTCCTCAGCAGGGAGCTGCACAGGAAGGGTATCTACCCGCCCATCGACGTTCTCCCGAGCCTTAGCCGTCTGATGAAGGACGGTATCGGTAAGGGAAGAACCAGAGAGGACCACCCGCAGCTCAGCCAGCAGCTCTACGCCGCCTACGCTGAGGGTAGGTCCCTTAGGGACCTCGTCGCAGTCGTCGGTGAGGAGGCACTCAGCGAGACCGACAGGAAGTACCTCAAGTTCGCGGACAGGTTCGAGAGGGAGTTCGTCGCCCAGCGCTACGATGAGGACAGGAGCATCGAGGAGACCCTTGACCTCGGCTGGGAGCTCCTCGCTGAGCTTCCGGAGAGCGAGCTCAAGCGTGTCAGGAAGGAGTACATCCTCAAGTACCACCCCAAGTACAGGAAGAGGGAGGCTTGACTCCCTCATTTTATCCCTTAGGTGGTCGAGATGGCAGAGCTGCTCAACGTCAAGCCCACCCGTATGGAGCTCCTCAACCTCAAGAGGCGCATTAAGTTAGCCAAGAAGGGCCACAAGCTCCTCAAGGACAAGCAGGATGCACTAATCATGGAGTTCTTCACTATCTACGACGAGGCCCTAAGCTTAAGGCAGGAGCTTAGCCAGAAGATGGAGGAGGCATTTAAGGCCCTTCAGATGGCAGAGATTGACGTCGGAATGCTCCGCCTCAAGGAGATAAGCCTCAGCGTCGAGCCCAACAAAGAGGTGGAGATAAGGAAGAGGAACGTCATGGGCGTTCCGGTTCCGCTCATAGAGGCCGAGGGCTTTAGGAGGAGCGCCAAAGATAGGGGCTACGCCTTCGTTTCCAGCTCGCCGAGGGTCGACTTGGCCGCGGAGAAGTTCGAGGAGGTTCTAGACTTAGCGGTGAGGCTTGCCGAGGTGGAGGAGACCCTTAAGAGGCTCGCCAGGGAGATAGAGGTCACCAAGAGGCGCGTCAACGCGTTGGAATACATCATCATCCCGAGAATGGAGGCAACGGTGAAGTTCATCAAGCAGCGCCTCGACGAGATGGAGCGTGAGAACTTCTTCAGGCTCAAGCGCGTTAAGGCCCTCATTGAGGCGAGGGCGCAGGCCGAGGGTGCCGAGGGCTCGTAGAGCCCCTGGTTTCATGACAACCCTTTTATTTCCTGCCTCCCTTCTTTTAGCGGTGGTGACATGACGGTAAAGCTGTTCTACGAAAACCCCTATCTCTGGGAGGCTGGAGCTACCGTTCAGAAGGTCGAGACGAAGGAGGATAAAATTAGAATCCTCCTTGATAGGACGATTTTCTATCCAGAGGGCGGCGGCCAGCCGTCCGATAGGGGCTGGATATTCGGCGAGGGCTTTGAGATAGAGGTGACCCACGTTTCCGGCAAGGACGAGATATGGCACGAGGGCAAGCTCAAGGGCAGACTCCCGGAAGTTGGGGAACCCGTCAGGCTTCTCCTCGATGCGGATTGGAGATACGAGAACATGCGCCAGCACACGGGACAGCACATACTCTCGGCGGTCTTTAAAGATCTCTACGACGCTAATACGACGGGCTTCCAGATATTTGAGGGGTACAACAAGATAGAGATAGACTATCCGGGAGAACTGACGTGGGATATAATCCTCGAGGTCGAGAAGAGGGCCAACGCGGTTGTGCAGGCTGATCTTCCCATTGAGGTTGAGATTTACGACGAACTGCCCGAGGAGCTCAAGGCTCAGCTCAGAAAGGAGCTCTCCGAGAAGGTCAAACCGCCGATAAGGATAGTTAAAATCCCCGGTGTTGACGTGATTCCCTGCGGCGGCACGCACGTCAAAAGCACCCGGGAGGTAGGGATAATCAAGGTGGTGAACTTCTACAGGAAGAGCAAAAAGCTCTGGCGCATTGAGTTTGCCTGCGGCAATAGGGCTCTTAGCTATCTGAACGAACTCCTCGCGGATTACTGGGAAAGCCTGGATGAGATGCCCAACAAGAACCGTCCACTCTCGGAGAGGGTGAGGGAGCTCAAAGAGGAACTCAAGAGCATGGATGAGTCAAAGGACGCCCTCCGCAGGGAACTCTGGGAGTGGAAGGCCAAAACTCTGCTCAGTAGAGCCGAGGAGGTCGGGAATGTAAAGGTAGTCTCGCACGTTGAGAGCGCTGACATGAAAGATGCCCAAGCCTTTGTAGTTTACCTCGTCGATAAGAACCCCGAGATGGTTGCCCTTGTGGCCGGAAAGAACTACGTCATCTTCGCCAAGAACAGGGACGTCGAAGGAATTTCGATGAACGAACTCCTGAAGGATGTTCTCAGAGAAGTCGGTGGTGGCGGCGGTGGAAGCGAGGTGCTGGCAAGGGGTGGGGGTTTCAAGGCCTCCCCAGAGAAGGTTCTGGAGCTCGCCAGGGAAAAGATTCGTCGTCATCTGTCTTAGCCGTTGAACCTTTTTCCTTTCCTCTATATCATAGCTCAAACTGCATGACGTTTATGTAAACATTATAGCCATTGTCCCGTTGAGCATTGGGATAACTCTGATGTCGAAGCCTGGGAAAGGGCGGGAAAATTCGTGAAGACGGCATCACTCGAGATCCAGCCCTAAGCGTGAGTAAACTATCCTTTTGATTTCTCCTGGAACTTCTGGCTTTGATGTCTCCCTCTCCGCCTTTTTCCTGTCCATAAGACCGTAGCGTACCAGCGCGGCTATCCTCCTGTGCTCAAAGCTGTGGCCGTGCTTCTCCCAGTAGCGCTCCAGCGCTGGCCCTAAGACGAGGCAGTTGGTGGTATAGCCTGCAAGCTCGGGGAGCTTGAATGGGAGCTTTTTGAGTATCTCAAGCCTCTCGCTCTCTGGCATCAGGCTTAAAAGCCTTATCTGGACAATTCCTCCGCTCATGAGCCTGTAGGGATGATGTCCAAAGGGAAGCTCATGCCCGGTGATTATGTAGCGGTAGCCCTTTTTGAGGGCGTATTTTCTGAGCTTCTCCATAGTTCTCTTGGAGCAGCGCCTGCACGGTGACTCCGCCTTTAACAGAGCCTCCCTGAAGATGTCGGAATAGTCGTAGCGCAGAATTCTGAGGGGGACGTTGAGGTGCTCGGCTATCCTTTTAGCGTTCTCTATTGCCTCCTCCGCCATAAGGCCGTGGTCTATCATGACAGCCTCAAGTTCTGGAACTTTGTAGACTTCTTTAGCAAGATAAAGAGCCACTGTGCTGTCTTTACCGCCGGAAAAGGCGAGAATAGCTTTATCGACCTTTTTCATTAGATCCTCGAGCTCTTGCCTTATGGCCTCCCTGTTGAAGGGGTGCCTCAGGTAGACCTGACACTCCCTGCATATCGGCTTTCCGTCGAGGATATCTATCTTCGCTGTTCTCTCGTCGTGGATGCAGAGTGAGCACTTGAGCATAATGGGAAGAAAGAAGGGCAGTTTAAAAAGCTACCTTCTGGAGAATTTTCCCTCTTTGAGGAGTTTCTTGCTTGGAAGATTTGACCGTGCCTTTTCCCCAACCTTTTTGACTTTTTGTCTCCCTGTTCTGCCCGTGAAGAAGCCCACAGTTATCATAGCGTTCCTTAGGAGTATTCCCTGGTTGTTTCTAGTGATGAGCCACCAGAAGAGCACCCCGAAGACCAAGCCGCCCAGCCAGAGGAGTATGATGAAGCTGCTGGCACTCACACCGTTGGGGTTGAGCGTCACGGAGAGGGTCTTGTACACCAAAGCGAAAGCTACCACAAAAATAGTTTCGGTGAGAATGGACAGCTGGGCAGCCTTTCCAACGAGGGCCAGAACTCTACTATCCTCGGTGTACTGCTCTATGAGCCGGGTATCGTGGAGGCCATAAACGAGGGTTCTTGTTATGTTTGCCCCGCTCCTGAAGGCAAGGAAGCCGAATATCGCCGCAATCCAGCTGGCGTTCTTCAGCTGCCAGAAGGCCCAAGCCCCAACCGCTATCCAGACAATGGTATACAATCTCTCTAGGCTCTTCTTTTCGTTTTCGGGGATGTCAAGTCTCAGGACCTTTCTCCAGGTCAATCCGGCGAGGCTTTCAAAGGTCCTAATGAGGACTATGGCCGCGTTGATGAAAAGGAACGTCATGAGAAATAGAAGGGATAAAAACTCGCGCAGCATTGTTTATTCCCTTCTGCATGTTCTGTTGACTGTTTTTAACCTGGGCTTTTGAGGTCTGCGGTTTAGTTCCTGCTTCTCCTTTTCTTCCGATGAACGCGCTTAGGGCGAGCATTGTAATTACGAGCAGCGTTTCCACGACCCCGACAGACCTGTCTATAATGAAGACAGACAGAACGCCCAGAACGACCAGCGTGCCCGGCACAACGGCCATAATTGTGAATATTGCCCTCGCAATGCCTTCTGCGGTATCTCCTTCAGTCTTTTTGGTACTCTCGTACGCTTTGATAAAATCTTCAAGCTTCTCCTCTACCCACCTTCCATGTTACTCCCTGAAGTTAGTTTATTCGGGCGTTTTAATCCTTTCGTGTTTTGGTTCCCTATCACCTCTTCAGAAACTGCCTCTCGATTTCCTTCGCTATTGAGACGAAGGACGGGGCCAGCAGCCCAAGGGAGATCCCGACGGCTGATCTCCTCCCCGCCCTGAAGGGCGAGGGTTCCGCTGAAGAACCCTACCCAACAGGCGGAGAGGTTTGAGGGGTTCCCACAACCTACCTAAAACGGGTTCAAAGAACCCCTCCGGACCGGTCTTAGGCCAATTACCCCTACCCGCCGTCAAACCCAGCAGGCTAATGCAAAACCTTCAGATTTCAAAATACTTGGAGTAAAGCTCCCTCGCCCTATCCTCGCCGACCCCATTTATCAGCACCTTTCCGCTCTGGAAAACGACGACTTCTGCACTGCCGTCCCAGAATCTGATGTGGCTGACACCTCGTTCGTAGTTTATCCCCCTCGCCCTCAGCATCGCGGCTATCCTGTCCAAATCTGCTTTCTGCCCCATGTTGGCCCTAAAAGCACCATCGCAGGTCTCTTCAATCTTTGCCCTCTTCCTCTTCACAAGGGGGACAACGTCCCTTGCAATCCTCCTCGCGCTGAAGAGCGTCAGTGGATCCATTGTCCGGTATATCGCCAGCTGACAGCCGCTTATGCGGACGTCTATGTATTCCTTCGCCTCCATTGCGGCCTTGAGGTACTCCCGGATACTTTCAGCTCTCTCAAAGTCGAGGCCCGCTTTCCTCAGCCGCTCAACGTTCAGCTCGTGCACCGTCAGCGGCTGGAGCATCATCTCGTCCACGCCAAGTGAAGCGGCTAATTCGGCTATCTTTGGTATGTCCTCGTCGTTTATTCCCGGCATGAATATCGTCCTAACGATGGAGCGGACGGATTTATCTCTCCCAACTATTCTGAGCGCGTTGACGACGTTGTCGAAGGTGTCGGCGTTGGTTATGGCCAGGTGCTTCTCTCTGGTGGCCGCATCGAGGCTTATCATAACGAGGTCGAAGTCCAGTTTCTGCCAGAGCTCTTCCGTTAAGAGGGAACCGTTGGTCTGCAGGTCAAGCCTTGCCTCTGGAAACCTCTCGCGGAGCATTCTGTTGACTTCTACGATCCTTGGTGATATCAGCGGCTCACCGTACTGCGAAACCGTTATTGCCTTGGGGTTATCCCAGCCGTAATAGCCTGGTTTAGGAGCTTTTCCGAGTTTTACGGCTACATTTGAATAACAGAAGATGCAGTCGTGGTTGCACGCTGGAGTTAATTCGTAACTTGGGTGGTGGACAGGGTTTGGATTGCTCAAATCTAGCCCCTGACAGAACCGACAGTGAGAGGGATAAGCCAAATCGTCCACAAACTTCTTTAAAAGCCTAGCCTCTTCGTTCTCCAGAATCTGAGGCTCAACGCCCATTTTTCTCGCGAATTCTTCCCACGAATACTTCACGGTTCTCACCGAGGGCGGAGGAGAAAAGGAGTTTAAAAATATGATTGGTCAAAGAAGTCCCATGAGCTTGGAACCATCAAAGACCGGACCGTCCCTGCACACTAGATATGGGCCAAGGTTGCAACTGCCGCACACCCCGATGCCGCACTTCATGTATCTCTCCGCGGAAACCTGGACGTTTCTGTAGTCCATGACACGCAACACTGCTTTTAGCATGGGTTCTGGGCCGCAGGTATAGACCTGGTCAAACTCCTCCTTCCTTTCGGCCAGAACATCGGTGGGAAAGCCTCTCCTACCGGCCGAGCCATTGTCGGTGGTTATTATCAGCTCGTCCACGTAGTTCTCGATATCCATAAGTGCGAGCTCTTCCTTTGTTCTGGCTCCGTAGATAAGGGTGACCTTCTCGAACCTTCCGGCGTTCTGCTTGGCGAAGGCATAGAGCGGTGGAATCCCTATTCCACCTCCAATAAGGGCTATCTTTCTCCCCTTCGGCTCGAACCCATTCCCGTAGGGTCCGCGGAGCCAGAGATAGTCCCCGGGTTGGAGTTCAAAGAGCCTGTCCGTGAACGGTCCAACGCGCTTGACTACTATGAGGTCTTCATCGGCCAGGCTGAAGGGCTTCTCACCGACTCCCGGAAGCCAGGCCATCACGAACTGGCCAGCTTTGAAGTCAAATTTTTTCTCGAACCTGAAGGCCTTAACGTCCCTGGCGACGTCCCAAACCTCTCTCAGCTCAACCCTTTCCAGCATCAATCCTAACCCCCTGTGGCTTTCCGATGATCTCATCATCCTCCATAACGACCTGTCCACGAAGCAGGGTCATTACCACCTTACCCCTAAGCTTTCTGCCTTCCCAAGGGCTCCATTTGGACTTGGTGTAGAACTCCTCTGGCTTTACGACCCACTCCTGTTTCATATCAATGATAGTGAAATCCGCGTCCTTCCCGACATCCAGACCTTTGTTTCTTATTCCAAATATTCTAATAGGATTCGTGTGCATCTTCTCGACGATGTCCTTAAGACTTATCATCCCTCTGTTCGCAGCATCGAGAAGCAAGGCAACTTCAGTTTCAAGTCCTGGAATCCCTGCGGCCCCATTTTCCTTGTCCTCGAGTGTGTGTGGGGCGTGGTCGCTCGCTATGATTGGGATTTTATCGAAGTTCCTCCAGAGGAAAGCCCTATCGCCCGCATCCCTCAGGGGAGGGTAAACCTTGAGGAAGGTGTTCCCTTCGTAGTCTTTCCTTGTCAGGAAGAGGTGATGCGGTGTCACTTCAAAACTCACCCACGGAAGGTTTTTCTTCATGATTAGCTTCATACCCCCGGCTGTTGAGACGTGGCAGATGTTTAGGGGCTTTTTTAATCTTTCGGAGACGTCCAAAGCTTGGCTTATTGCCAGTATCTCCGCCTCCGGCGGCCTTTCGGGACTTTTCATTATTGTACCCGCGTCTTCAGCGTGGACGCTGACTATACCCGGTGCGCACTCAAAGTCTTCCTCAAAGTCCTTCGAGTATATCCCACCTGTCGAGGCGCCCATGAATATTTTGTAGAACTCAGCCTGGACTTTTTTTGCCTCGTCGCAGTTTCCGGCGATGAGAAAACTCAGCGCGTAGTCGGAGTAGGCTTTTCTTTCGAAGGCCTCCTCCCTGAGCCTGAACGTTTCTGCGCTCGTTATGGGCGGGTCTGTGTTGGGCATGTCAAAAACAGTTGTTATCCCTCCGTGGAGGGCCGCCATCGTTCCAGTTTTTATTGTCTCTTTTGGTTTCTGTCTGAAGTCTCTAAGGTGGACGTGGGTGTCTATCATTCCCGGAAGGATAACCTTTCCGCGACCAATCTTCAGGGTTTCTTCTCCTTTCAACTCGCCGAGAGAAATTCGGGAAATTTTGCCATTGAGAATCCCTATGCTTCCTTCTATTAGTTTCCCATCCTTCAGAAACTTCCCTTTTAGAACGAGGTCGTACATAGTGCCCGCACGATGGTGGCATCTTTCGGATTTTAAGTTTTTTGCTTCTTTTGACGGTCGCTTAAATATCTAAAAGACGGCTAACGATTTTTTCGGGTTTCCCCATAACTGTAGTGCCTTTTTAATTGATTTAAACTTCTCCTAACGATTGAAACAGTACAAAAGGACTTATAAGGAACGCAAATCTTGAATGGGGAAATGTGGGAGTTACTATTGGTGATCGCTGTCATGTCTGCATTTTTTCATCGAAGATACTTTTACAAGAACGTAACCCTTAAATAGGCTTTCAATGTATACTATCATGCCATTATACACCACATATGGCGACATTGCCAAAAAGTGAAGGAGGCAGTGGAATATGAAAAAAGCTTTGGGATTGTTTGTTATGGGTTTGATGTTGTTTAGTTTGTTTTTTGTGAACCCAGTGAGTGCAGTGGACTACACCCCAAAGGACATACCACTTAACAGTGACGAGGCCAAGGCTAGGTTCACTGCTGACCTTCAGTGGTACCTCCAGTACGGCCACTTCGTTATCAGCAACGGTCCGTACATTCTCGCCATGTACTCCCCGGAGAACCTCTACCTCAAGCTGGAGAAGTACACTGGGGACAGGAATATATTCACCAACGACCCGAACCTCCTGAAGGACGGTTACGCTGATGTTATTGAGTACCAGGGTGTCCAGAACCCTGAGAACGTTATCCTCCAGATTGCCAAGGGTGAGTACGACATCGGTCTGTTCGCCTTCCCGGCTGGTAGGTACCAGGGTCTTGGTGCTGACGTTCTGACCAACCTCAACCTCTACAAGAGTGCCAGCTCCTACAACGAGCTGACCTTCAACACCTACCACGACCCGGACAAGGATGCTCCGATCGTCACCGTTGGTGACCAGGTTTACTTCAACCCGTTCGCCATCAGGGAAGTTAGGTTCGCCATGAACTGGCTCATCAACAGGGACTACATCGTCCAGAACATCTACCAGGGTAGTGGAGCCGCAATGCTTGGCTGTATCAGGCCGAGCCACCCGGCCAACAAGTACTTCGTGCCCGTTTACGAGGCCCTTGGAATGAGCACCAGCGGCAACGAGGACTTTGCCCTCAAGATAATAAACGACGCTCTGAACGAGGCCGCCCAGCAGGTTGCCCAGTACGGCCACACCCTTGAGAAGGGTGGCGACGGTAAGTGGTACTTCGACGGTCAGCCGGTTACCATCAAGTTCATCATCCGTATCGAGGACGAGAGGAAGGAGATTGGTCTCTACGTTGCCGACCTCCTCGAGAAGAAGGTCGGATTTACCGTTGACAGGCTCCTCTGGGACAGGCAGAAGGCCGGTCAGGTCGTCTTCGCCAAGCCGCCGAGCAACTACGAGTGGAACATCTACACTGGCGGTTGGGGTGCCGGTGGACTTCCGAGCGTCTGGATTGATGACTACACTGCTTGGTTCTACGCTGCCTGGTACGGATACGTCCCAGGTGCAGTTGAGCCGAAGCACGAGAACACTGTGACCGTTGAAGAGGCCCTCAAGTACATCGGCAACGGTGACGCCAACGCTGGCCTCCAGAAGCTTGGTACCGAGTACTACAAGACCGCTGACAGCCTTGGTCCAATGCTCCAGTGGACTGAGGAGGAGCTCACCTACCTGCTGACCTACTTCACCACTGCAGGTGCTGAAGGCACTCCGCACATCAACGCTGACCTCATCCCCGAGGAGCCGATTAAGATAACCACTGCTGGCCAGTACTGGGACCTCCAGAAGATAAGCATGCTCATAGGTGTCATGGAGAGCGAGAGGGTCTTCCTCATTGAGGCCTGGGAGTTCTACCCGGCCAACAAGCAGAGGGTCACCAAGATCAACGCCGAGGCCAGCACTGGTATAAGCAGCCGCTGGAGCGTTATGAGTGCCGAGACCCCAGACAAGCACCTCAAGATTGCCCAGTTCGCTTCAACCGGTGCCATGTTCATGAGCGCCTTCAACCCGATTGGAGGTCTCAATGACGTTTACTCCACCAGGGTCTGGAACCTCATCAGGGACTACGGTGGAGCCAACAACTTCGACGGTATCTTCACTCCGTACAGGTGTACCTGGACCCTTGAGAGGGGAGACTTCAAGGTTCCAGACGATGCAGTCATTTACAACCAGACCCAGGGATGGATTGCCGCTCACGCCGGCGAGGACGCCCACGTTAAGGTTACCGTCAAGTGTGACATCGGCACCTGGCACAACGGCGTGAAGGGCAGTGTTGACGACATCAAGTACTATGTGGCCTTCCTCTACACCTGGGCTTACAAAGACGGTGCCGACGACCCGTACTACGACGAGGGCCTTGGTGGAACTGCCGGTGCTCTCGGCAACATCCTCGGCTGGCAGTGGACTGACGATGGCTACGTCGTCTACGGTACCTACGAGCACCCGCTCGCCGACGACATGACTGCAGGATTCTACGTCTTCTACCCGCAGATGCCGTGGGAGCTCTACTGGGCCATGGGTGAGCTCGTCGCCAAGAGCAAGGAGTACGGCATCGACAAGACCTACTCCTTCAGCAGCGGTGCTGAGGGTGTCCTCTGGCTCGACCTCCTCACCAAGGACCACGTCGATGACCTCGCCATCGTCATCCAGAAGATGTCAGGTATAAGCCTCGAGGACATCACCAAGACCACGACCACC